>CALFMA010000698.1 GCA_937880065.1 uncultured Ruminococcus sp. | reverse complement strand
ACAAGAGAAAAGTTGATCCAGCCATACGAAATCATTAATTCGAAAAACAATCACAGCTCGTTTATTTACCTATAAATGTTTAACAATTCTTCTTCATTTGTCCAAACAAGTTGTGAAGAGTTGTAACTTACTTGAGTGATTTGGAATGTTTTTCCAAACTCAACCGGTTCTTCGAATGAAGGAATTCCAGGATTTGTTGTTGTTCCAACTTTCAAGTCAAATGTAACATCATAATCAGTTGCATTAACAACTTCTCCGTCAACCCTAACTTGAACATTCAAATCATAAGAATTTGCTGTCCAATGAGCATATAAAGTAATTGATTTTGTAACTGTATATGATGCTCCAGCATTTCCAATTTTAGAGCCACCACTTGAAGCTGTATACCAACCATCAAATGTATACCCACTTCTTGTAGGCGTAGGTAAAGTAATCTTTTCTCCAGATTTTGCTACTTTCGCAGTAGGACTTACAGAACCACCATTTGCATCAAACGTAACAGTGTAACTAGCTTCTTTTCTAGCAAAATTAACTGTTATAGTTGTTTCTTTTGTAATTGTACCACTTGTTGATGACCAACCACTTACAGTTGTGTTATAACCAGCTAAATTAGTAACACTTGCTGTTACAGTTGTACTACTAGCATCATCAAATATTAATTTATTTCCAGAAACCTCATATGTCGTTTCATACGGAATAGATACAGTTGAATTTGAATCATCTAATTCAACAAATTTGAATTCCCAAGAAGACCAGAGAATAACTTCTTCTGAAAATCTTGAAAGATGTGTCATAAGAAGTGACATTGCACAGTTGAGTTCTACGCAATAGTCACGGTCAGAAACGCCGTCAAGGCTGTTTTCCATGGGAGCAGTAAATCCGAGCAATTCGGAAGTCTGCTGGCGGTTTGTTTTATATGTAGTTCCTGCCAATGCTCCACAGCCGAGAGGGCAGAAATTCATTCTCTTTGCGGCATCCTGCAATCTTTCAAGGTCACGGAGAAGCATCCACACATAAGCCATAAGGTGATGTGCAAATGTTATGGGCTGGGCTCTCTGCAAGTGTGTATAGCCGGGCATAACTGTTTCTGTATGCTCCTTAGCCATAACGATAATTGCGGAAATAAGCTTTTTCACCATATCGGAAATTTCAGCTATTTCGTCACGGAGATAAAGTCTGAGGTCAACTGCAACCTGATCGTTTCTTGAACGTGAGGTGTGAAGTCTTTTTCCCACCGCACCAAGACGCTTTGTCAGTTCAGCCTCAACGAACATATGTATATCCTCGGCATTTGGGTCAAGCTCCAGTCTGCCGTTGTCTATATCATCAAGGATTTCTTTCAGACCGCCGATAATTTCAAGGCTGTCCTCCTTTGTGATAATTCCGCAGTCACCCAGCATTGTTGCGTGGGCGATACTGCCCTGTATATCGTGACGGTACATACGGCCGTCAAAGGCAATTGAAGAATTGAAAGCGTTTACGGTTTCATCTACCTGCTTTGAAAATCTTCCTGCCCACATCATATCTGCCATAATATTTCTCCTTTTTATTTTTTGAGCCGTTAGCTTTTAGCCTTTAGCCGTTAGCCGTTTTATAGCTGTTAGCTTTTAGCCGTCAGCCTGCAATTTCATACATAATTTCTGATATTGATATGCTCAAAGCTTATATTATCCTCATCAACTTCAATCAAAAGATAGGAAGCATCTTCTAATCCCGAAGCCGAAACAGAAACTACATTTCCATTGACAAAATTTCTATGAGAATGACCGACTATCGCAAGGTCATATTTCGTCACAGCTTCGCTTTTACAAGCCTTGTCAAATTCGCCGTTTTTCAAGGACGACAGCGGTAAAAACGGATATGCCAAATTAATATCAAGAAACAAGAAATGCGAAAAATGTATTTTATGTCCGTGACATTCATATTCATAAAACAATGGCATATCCTTAACGAACTGCATTTGTTCATCTGTAAGCTTTTTTCTCATTTCGTCATAATAACCCCTCAGATATTCTACATCAGGGTCAACATCAACGCCGTGTTCAATATAAAGCTCGCAATTGCCCTTTAAACAAATTATTCCGCTTTCTTTCAGCAAGTCAAGACATTCTGTTTCTTCATTTCCACGCTGAAAAATATCGCCTAAATACACCGTCAGGTCTGCATTTTCTTCTTTAATCTGTTCAAGTACTGCTTTTAATGCTTTAAGATTTCCATGAATATCTGAAAATACTGCAATTTTCATAATGCATCCTTTCTGAGCCTTTAGCCGTTTTATAGCCGTTAGCTTTTAGCCTTTAGCCGTCAGCTTTTTTCATTCTGTGTAGGGGCGGATATTATCCGCCTAATCAAACTTTTTATAACCCAGTTTTTCAAGTATCATATCGCCATCTTTAATGTTTATTTCACCCACATCAGATTTATTGCAACAAAATTCAAAAACATATTCAAGTACTTGTCGAGCAAAAAAGGGGCGGCAGAGATTTAAAATTATCTTTTCTCCATTACACATACATACCGTACCTTCTTCTGAATAAATATCCAACTTCATATTGGGAGCATATCGTTTAAAATACACTCTCACTTTTAACTTGTTGTTATCTTTTGGAACAAACAAATAATACGAATAAGGATAATGCGAAAAATCCATATCATCGTAGTGATATGCCCATAAATATGTTTCTTCGTTGAAAGACATAGTTCTGAGTTTATCTCTGTTTTTCATTTAAGTTTCCTTGTAAACATCAATCTATAACAATCAAAATTCTTCACGGACTGCCAAAGGCAGCCCCTACAAATTGGCTATATTTCGTTATCGCCAGCTAATGGCTAATGGCTAACAGCTAACGGCTTTAATACAGCTAATAGCTTACTTCACATATTTGTTTCTGTAGAACAAATCATCTCTTTTTGTAAAGCCTATATGCTCCCAAAAAGCGTTGCCATTGTCATTATCTTTGAAAACCACAAGCAGAACCTTTGTAATTCCCTCTTTTTCAAGAGCGTCCATAGCATTGTCAACAAGCATTTTACCAATGCCCTGCTTCTGATATTCGGGGAGTACCGAAACATGGTGAAAAAGTCCTCGTCTGCCGTCGTGACCTGCAAGAATTGTACCAACGATTTTTCCGTTATCCTCGGCAACAAAGCTTGTTGTGGGATTTCGTCTTATGTACTTTGCAAATCCCTCTGCACTGTCATCAACGGGATTTGTGCCTTTGTGATTTTTCCATACCTCACAAATACCGTCAAAATCGGCTATTGTCATAACCCTGATTTTCACCATTGTTTTCGCCTCCTAAATACACATTTTTCCACCTAAAAATCATCATGTAGGGACACGGCGTGCCGTGTCCGCACGTAAGATTTCCTGATTTGTTAATATTGAGGAAAATCGTTTTATTTATTAAAATCATGAATGTACACATTTGTTTCAATCGAACACAGCACAACCTGTCCCTACATCAAATAATTCTTAATCAATGTAAAAATAATCTTCTTTCCATTTCCACGGATTTTCTGCTATATATCTTGAAAACACACTATATTCATTTTTATTTCTTATTATATGGTCGTAATATCTTACTTGCCATATTTTGTATGGAATGTACACATTTGTTTTTTCGTATTCTCGTATTTTTTTCGTTACAGCAGATTTATACGCCCTTACAATAGTTGGAACAGATTGCTTTGTCGGTTTAGAAAAAGATTCATATTGAACATTAGCGGACATGGCACAATCTGTCCCCACAATTTGTATAATCATGTGAATATGATTTGGCATTATAATAAATTCATTTATAAAAACACCAAATTTATTTCTTATTCTATTGGTTTCTAAAATTTCTTCTAAAGCTATTTTCCCGATTTCAGATAAATTGACTTCGCCATTTTCTACTGTGCCAAAAATCATTTCTCTGTTATATGTACATATCGTTATAAAATACGAACCACTCTGAGAATAATCATATTCTTTTAAACGAATTTGTTTTCTTTTCTTATATTCCATATTCAAATTACAACAGGCAGGAGAAAGGCTCCCCTGCCTGAAATTGTCGGATGCACGGACACGGCACGCCGTGTCCCTACAATTCGGTATTTCACATACAGCGTAGAAAATCTCCGCCTGCACGGGCTAAGTGCCAATGTGAATTGCCTGCACATTCTGCCGTGTGCGAAAGCAGACTTGCATTTCCGAACAGAGTAAACGAGTTTACGAGTGAAAGCGTGAACTGCCTGCACGTGCTACGTGCTTATTTATTCTGCTCTCTCTTCTTGTCAAGCTGAGCCTTAACCTTGATAGGAAGACCAAAGAGATTGATGAATCCTGCGGAATCAGCCTGATTGTAAACCTCATCCTCGTCAAATGTAGCAACTTCCTCATCGTAGAGAGTATAAGGAGAAGTTACACCTGCATTGATGATATTGCCCTTGTAAAGCTTAAGCTTAACGTCACCTGTAACAGTTTCCTGTGTCTTGTTAACGAAAGCTGTCATAGCTTCACGGAGAGGAGTATACCACTGACCGTTGTAAACGATGTCAGCAAACTTGATTGAGAGATACTGCTTAATTCTTGCAGTTTCCTTATCAAGACAAATTGTTTCAAGAACTTCGTGAGCGTGGTAGAGAATAGCACCGCCGGGAGTTTCATAAACACCTCTGGACTTCATACCTACAAGACGGTTTTCAACGAGGTCAGCAAGACCGATACCGTTCTCACCGCCGAGCTTGTTAAGTGCAGATACCATTTCTACGCCGTTAAGCTCCTTGCCGTCAAGCATTGTGGGGACACCCTTTTCAAAGTGAATTGTGATATATGTAGGCTTGTCGGGAGCTTCGAGAGGAGATACACCCATTTCAAGGAAGCCGGGCTTCTCATACTGTGGCTCATTTGCTGGGTCTTCAAGGTCAAGTCCCTCGTGTGAAAGGTGCCAGAGGTTCTTATCCTTGGAGTAGTTTGTTTCTCTGTTAATCTTAAGAGGAATGTTGTGAGCCTCAGCGTAGTCGATTTCCTCGTCACGGCTCTTGATGTCCCATTCTCTCCAAGGAGCAATGATAGCCATTTCGGGAGCGAATGCCTTGATAGCAAGCTCAAAACGAACCTGGTCGTTACCCTTACCTGTACAGCCGTGGCAGATAGCGTCAGCACCCTCTTTGATAGCGATTTCAGCAATTCTCTTTGCAATGATAGGACGTGCAAAAGAAGTACCGAGCATATATCTGTTCTCGTAGATAGCACCAGCCTGAACTGTGGGGTAAACGTAATCCTGAATGAATTCTTCCTTTAAGTCCTCGATATAAAGCTTTGAAGCACCTGTCTTGATAGCCTTTTCCTCAAGACCGTCAAGCTCTGTACCCTGTCCAACGTCACCTGAAACAGCGATAACTTCACAGTTATTGTAGTTCTCTTTCAGCCACGGAATAATGATTGAAGTATCAAGTCCGCCAGAGTATGCGAGAACAACTTTTTTAATATCTTTCTTATCCATTTTAAAGACCTCCATTGAAAGGCAATGCCTAAATTTTTATCAACAATATTATTATACACCATTCAAAAATAATGTCAATAGTTTTAGAATAAATATTCATTTTTCTGCAAAATATTCTATTTATGCTGCATATTTATTCATTTATTTTTGCATTTTCTTATAAAGGAATGAACCGCCGATTCCAACCGCTGTTCCGAGGGCATAGCTGAACAAATCTTCCACGGCAAAGCTTGTGCCGATAAGTATGCGGAAAAACTCAATATCCCCCAGCCCGATAATATCCACAATATGAATGTACTGCAAAAACTCCACCAAAAATGCAAAAAGCAACACTCCGATATGAGTTATATACGGATTTTTACCGCCTATTATTGCCTGTACAAGGCAGTAAACCGCCCATACTACGATAACATCTCCGCCGTAATATCTCAGCCAGTTGCCATGCTGTGTAAGAGCAATTACAACCTCAACCGCTATAAGCAGAATGAGGATTATTATATATGGTATACGTTTTTTCATAATTTCTCCTTTTTTAAGCTATTAGCCGTTAGCTATCAGCCATTAGCTTTTTATCCAAAAACGATAAAAGCTGACAGCTTTAAAACAAAAACGGGCGGCAGAAACAAACTCCACCGCCCTTATTTAATTCTGAATGCTTAATCAATCTGCCGTTCCAAAAAGCTAACAGCTAAAGGCTAAAAGCTAATGGCTTGCAAAATAATTACGCATTACTTAATGTCTTTGTGATGTTCCTGTAAAGACTTCACGCTGATATTCTTGTTTGATTTGATGTATCTGATACCCTCAATGCTTGCCTTAGCAGCTGCCATTGTTGTGATATATGTGATACGGTGCTTGATAGCAGACTTACGGATATAGCTGTCATCGTGTGAGCTTGCCTTGCCGATTGGAGTGTTGATTATAAGCTGAATATCGCCGTTTGTTATTGCGTCTGTAATGTTAGGACGTCTGCCCTCGTATATCTTGAAGATACGCTCACATGGAATTCCAGCCTCAGCAATAAGCTTATAACACTTATGAGTTGCAATAATATTAAATCCAAGCTCATAGAATCCCTTTGCAATGTCAATAAGCTCAGGCTTATCTCTGTCACAGATACTGATAAGAACTGTTCCGCTTTCGGGGAGATAGTTCTTTGTAGCCTCCTGTGCCTTGTAGTATGCCTCGCCAAAGCTGTCAGAGATACCGAGAACTTCACCTGTTGAACGCATTTCAGGTCCGAGTACAGGGTCTACCTCAGGGAACATATTGAATGGGAATACTGCTTCCTTAACGCCGTAGTGGTCAATCTGACGGTCTTTCAGCTCAGGAACAGGTGATGGATTGCCTGTAAGTGAAGATGTGATAATCTCTGTAGCAATCTTAACCATATTGATATCGCATACCTTTGAAACAAGTGGAACTGTTCTTGACGCTCTTGGGTTAGCCTCAAGAACATAAACTGTATCGCCCTCAATAGCGTACTGCATATTCATAAGACCGCATACATTCATCTCAACAGCAATTCTCTTTGTGTAATCCTTGATAGTTTCAACGATTTCGGGTGAGAGATTCTTTGAAGGGAGAATACAAGCGGAGTCGCCTGAGTGAACGCCTGCAAGCTCGATATGCTCCATAACAGCAGGAACAAAGCAGTTTGTGCCGTCGG
>CALFMA010000697.1 GCA_937880065.1 uncultured Ruminococcus sp. | reverse complement strand
TATGCGTTTAATGTTATCAAGGGAAACTTCACGGGCTAAAACTATTCTTTTAACGCCAAGGTCAAGTTCGTGTTTAACGAACCTTTCCCCCAAAATTCCACTTGAAAGGCTCACAATTGCAACTTTGTCGCCTCGTTTTAATCTGTTTGGTTTTGCCATAATAAAATCTCCTTTTCATAATAAAATAGAGGGGAGTAAACGCCTACTTTTGCACGCTCACTCCCCGAAAGTCATTATCGAGCAGTAACCTTGTCGCTCGAACATCCGCTAAATGCGAAAGTAGTCAATCTTTTATCTAATTTTAGAATCCGCCACCGCAAGTGTTGCAAGCAGGCTGAACTGCGTAATTGTAGCAACAGTTGGGGTTAGGAACAATAAATGCAGGAGTGGGGCAATCACGACCTAATCTGCGGATTAGTTCAGCGGTCTGTGCTTCCTGTTCTTCCACTGTCACAACAGGGTCAGCCTTTATTCTTTTTCCGCAGTTTGTGCAGAAAACTGATGATTCTTCAACGGTAGCACCGCAATTGATACAAAACATAATTTTTTCCTTTCTTTACAGGGTTCTGAAATATTCAAAAAGATACTGCTGGGCAATACCCTTGTACTCTCCCATGCATTCGGGAAGTCCGTCGGGGTAATACTCCGCAACAATACGCTTTATCCATACATCCATCGGGAAGGCTTCGGTCTTGTGGTATGCGAAAAGCAGAACGCAGTCCGCAACCTTGTCGCCTACTCCCACGATTTTTTTAAGCTCTGCCTTGCCTTCCTCGTAGGTCATGCCGTAGATTTTTTCAAGGTCAACCGTCTTTTCAGTAGTTTTTCTCGCAGCGTCAAGAATATACCGGTTGCGAAAGCCCGCTCTCAGCGGAGCAAGGTCCTCTTCCGTCAGCTGTGCCAGCTTTTCCGCTGTGGGAAAGGCAAAGCCGTCGCCGCAGCTTTCACCGAAGCTTTCGCAGAGTCTTGAAACAATGCCTTTTATTCTGGGAATGTTATTGTTCTGGGAAATTATAAAGCTTATGAGCGTTTCAAAGGGCTCCTGTCTTAAAATCCGCAGACCTTTGCCCGCTTCGGAAGCAAGCTTTAAGGTGCTGTCGGCGGAAAACTGCTTTATAATGCCGTTATAATCGGTATCGCTGTCAAAGTAGCAGAGCCAGAACGGAATATCCTCGTCGCTGACATCAAGCAGGGTTATGCCGTTTTCTTCCTGCCTTACACGCAGAAAGCGGTTTTGTGCAAAGCCCGAAAAAACATTGCCCTCGTGAGTCCAGCGGAACGCCTGACCGCCCTCCAGAGTCTGGAGCAAAGACAGGGTATCCGTTTCAAAAAAGTAATCTCTTGCCAAAATTTCAACCTGCCATTATGTAAATTTATACAAATTTTCTCCGAAAACGTAAAATTTTCAGAAAACACTTGATTATTTCTTCTTATTATAATACAATTTAATTATAATTTCAACATCACGATATGAAAATTTAATGAAAATCATTGAAAGGATATAACACAAAATGGATAATCCTACCGCCGCAAAACTATTGATAGAATGTTTGGACTTAACCAGTCTGGGTGACAAAGATAAAAATGAGACTATTCATGCTTTGTGCCAAAAAGCCGTAACCGACCATGGTTCAGTCGCTTCTGTTTGCATATATCCTCAATTCATAAACTATGCCAAAAACATCCTTCCCGAAAATTTTAAGATTGCAACAGTCATAAATTTTCCTCAAGGTCTTGCCAATAACACACTCATGGAAAAAGAATCTTTATCGGCTATTGAATATGGAGCAGATGAATTAGATATTGTTTTTCCATATCAAACATTTTTTATCCTTTCTATGAGTTATGTCCTTTCACGTCTTCGTTTCAAGGGTAGAAGAGGACTCATGAATGCAATGCTGATTCTCGGAATGTTTCCGGGCTCCCTTACGAT
>CALFMA010000696.1 GCA_937880065.1 uncultured Ruminococcus sp. | reverse complement strand
AAATGAATTCAAATTTCAAGCAATTTTTATCTGAACTTGATACGATTATCACACGCACTTATGAGGAAAGAATGCTCGGTAAGATTCCCGAAGATTTGAGTTCTGCAATGCTTGAAAAGTATCTTGCTGAAAAGAAAGCTGTTTCGGAGAAAATCGCTGAACTTAAAATCAAAGAGGAACAGGCTGAAAAAGACTTGCAGGACGTTGAAAAGTTTATGAGCCGTCTGAAAAAATACTACGATGCACCTATTCTCACCCGTGAAATGTGCCTTGAACTTATTGAGTACATCGTAGTTCACGAACGTCCCGAAAAATACGGCTCACCTCGCAAAGTCGATATTTACTACAAATTCATCAGCAATAAGCTAACAGACAGCAGAAATTTGCTTTTACCGCAAAACACTGCTATTTTTAAGGATTGATTTCGGTCTACCTTTTAGAGAGGTGACAACTGTTACCCAGTTATCAAAATGCTGTAATCCTTTTGATTTAAGATAATCATATTCAAGATAACGCATCATTGTGTGCAGTTCTGTTACGGAATTGGAAAGTGGCGTACCCGTTGCAAAAACCACACCTTTTCCATCTGTTTTTTCATCTAAATAACGACATTTCAGATATAAATCAAGTGCTTTCTGTGATGCAGAATTTGAGATACCCGAAATATTGTTCAGCTTTGTCGGACAAAACAAATTCTTAAACTCGTGTGCCTCGTCTATGAACAGCTTGTCTACACCTAACTGTTCAAATGTGATAGTATCATCGTGATTCTTTTGCAGTTTATCAAGCTGTTTATCGAGAGATTTTTTAGTTCTTTCCATAGCTTTAATCTGAAATTTACTGCCCTCACTCTTTTTAAGTTCTTCAATACCGAGAAGAATATCATCAATCTGCGACTGCAACTCCATTTCCTGTCGTTCCTTCGAAATAGGAATCATACCAAGCTGAGAATGACCGATAATAACTGCATCAAAATTGCCTGTAGCAATCTTAGCAAATAACTGCTGTCTGTTTTCTTTCTGAAAATCCTTTTTTGTTGCTACAAGAATATTTGCAGAGGGATATAGTTTCTGAAAATCGTCACCAATTTGTTCTGTAAGATGATTAGGTACGGCAAAGAGTGACTTTGTACAAAGTCCAAGCCTTTTACTCTCCATTGCTGTCGCAATCATTTCAAAGGTTTTACCCGCACCAACGCAGTGTGCAAACAGCGTATTACCGCCAAACATAGCGTGTGCAATAGCATTTTTCTGATGTTCGTGAAGCTTTATATCGCTATTCATCATCGGAAATTTAAGTGCAGAACCGTCATATTCACGAGGACGAGTGGAATTAAAAAGGTCGTTATACTTGTCTACAATTTCTTCACGTCTTGTAGAATCCTTGAAAATCCATTTTTTGAATTCATCACGGATTTTATCAGCTTTTTTCTGTACTACTCTTGTTGCATCAATGTCAACCACTCGTTTTTCCTTGACATCACCCATACCGTCAGGTACTTCAATTGTCTTGTAAATCTTAGGTTCTTTGAGATTAAGAAGATGTTCCATAATCTCATATGCACCCATTTTTCTTGTACCATACTGCTGCATAGCAATAACAGACTTGTCGTAGCTTTTGTTGCCGATGTGCCAACTTCCTGAATGTTCTGAATATTCAGCTGTTATCAGCTTAGGTCTTTGCCATACCGGATGATGTACGTCATTACGATGCTCCCTCGGAGTCTGGAATGTTTCATACATAAACTGTTCGTAATACTTCGGGTCAATCCAAGTAGCACCGAGTTTTACGTCAATATCTCCTGCTTTAAGCAGAGTAGGCATTGCAGCTTTCAGAGCGTTTACATTTACTATAAAATCTGCATCATATTCAGCTATTTCTTCTGCTATACGAAGTTTTTCACGAATATCCCCTGACAAATACTCACTTGCAGTCTGATATACGTTTTCAGAATGTGGAATCTTATAGATTTCTCCCTGTAAATCGTGTTTCAGTTCATCTTCTGTCATTCCTGTAAGATTTGACATATATTCAAAATCTACTCCTGCACGTTCCGCAATGGAGAGCGTAAGGGCTTCAATTCCTGTTTCGACGTGTTCAACTGCCTTTGGTGGCTGAATGGTACGCTTAAAGAAAATATCGGATTTCTCAATCAGTTTCGTTTTGTCATACTTCTTTTCAAGACCTGCCACAAGATTATACGACACATCATCAGAGAAGTATCTCTTATTAGTCTGGCTGTGGATAAGTCCATATTTCTTGTAGAAATCATCATAAACTGCGTTTAACTGAACTTGTAATCCCTTGATAATATCATCTGATTTGTTGAGTTCCTGTGCATCGAGCAGTTCACGAGTAATATCACGAAGAGCAATAAATGCTTTTGCCCTCTTAAACTGCGAATTTTTCGCATCATAACGGCAATGACATACAGCATTATTAGTCTTGAAATAGATGTTATTATCCTTTTCAAAAAAACTGTAATTACGCAGTTTTGAGGGAATTTCAATTGTTTTACCCTCTGCTGTTTTTGCATATACATCTTTTGCTTTATCATCGGAAATGGTTGCAGTCAATTTTGATACTGCTGTATGAATCTGTTCTTTAAGGTCTGCACCTTCTTCAGCTATTACCATTGTACCTGAGCCGTAAAGCTTATTTCCCTCTACTACCTTACCAAGTACCATATCTGGATTTTCAGCAAAATAGCTGTTAATTGGCAAGCCTTCCTCTGTTTCTCCGATTGAAATCCAGTTCAGCTCATTTTCTCTTTCGGGTGTTTCAGCACTTTTTTTCTGTAAAAAGATAATATCTGTTGTAACTTCCGTACCCGCATTATCCTTAAAAGCACCGTCTTTACCACCCGGCAATCGAATTGCACCAATGAAATCAGCTTTTTCAGCCAAAGCTTTTCTTGTACTCTCATCTTGTTTATCGAGAGTTCCTGCCGATGTTACAAATGCAACAATTCCTCCGTCCTTAACTTTGTCGAGAGTTTCAGCAAAAAAATAATCGTGAAGCTTGGTAGTATTATGCTTATTATCCTTGAAACTTAGTTCGCCAAAAGGGACATTACCAATAGCCACATCAAAGCTGCCGTCCTGAAAATTATTATGCTCAAATCCTTTAATAGCAATATCAGCGTCAGGATACAACTGTTTTGCAATTCTTCCTGAAATACTGTCAATTTCCATTCCATACAGCTTACTGTCTGCTCTCATTTCTTCCGGCATACGTCCGAAAAAGTTTCCGATACCCATTGCCGGTTCAAGTACGTTACCGCCCTCAAAACCAAAATTGGCAAGTGCTTCATATATACCGTCAACAATAGTAGGAGAAGTAAAGAAAGCATCAAGTACAGACGCTCTTGCAGAACTGTATTCCGATTCTGTCAGCAAATCTTTAAGCTGTGCATATTCCTTTTCCCAAGATGAATTATTCTTATCAAAAGCCTGCGGAATACCTCCCCAGCCAACATACTGAGCAAGCACATTTTTTTCTTCAATGGTTGCAGAGCGTTTTTCATTTTCAAGTGCTTTTAAGGTTTCAATAGCAGATATATTATTCTTAAATTTTGTTTTAGCACCGCCATTTCCAAGATTATCATCTGTAATAGTAAACTTCTCAGCCTTTTCAGGTGCTTGGCTTTTAACTTCTTCAATTGCAATTTCATTTTTGCCGATATAATCATAGAGGTTACTATCAAGAATCTTGCTGTACGGAATATTTTGTGTGATTACAAAGCCGTCACTTTCACGCTTAACCGTACAATCTTCTGTATACCACGGCAAAGCACCTGTCAGACCGACAATCTCGGAAATTTCACCTGTTTCACGATTTCTGAATCTATCACCAATCTGAACAGTATCAATTGTTATTTCTGGTTCTGTACTGATTATGGATTCCGAAACATCATTAATATTTTCAGTATAACCGTATTCACTAAGGATTTTACGAGCATTTTCTCTGCGTATTTCTGTTGTTTCATCGTAATAGTCAGCGTTTATGCCCTCATTAAGTTCAAATCTTGCATTTCGAATACGACTGTCAATATCGTTCTGTGTGATATATTCACCTTTATCAATAATACCTGATGTCATTTCGGCTACGTCAGACCAAGTGAATTGAAATTTTTCATCGCTTCTGAGAGTGAAATACATACCTTTTGAATCGTGGTCAACAAAGCTGATTACATCGTCACCGCTATGACCGCCTATGCCGTACTCATTTTTCAGAAAGTCTGCAAACTCTTTGTTTGTAGGCTTTTTTTCGTCATAAAACTGCTTCACACGAAATTTACCGTCCTGAAAACCTGTGCCACGCATAATCTCATCGTGAAGTGCTGTAAATCTGTTTACACCGCCTACAAAAAGTCCCTCTGCAAATTTATCCTTATTCTGTTTAGGTTTATTCTTTTCTCCAATCGGAACGGAATCTCCGAAAAGTGTAAGCTGTTCCCCTTGAATATCAGGGATTTCGTGAAATGGTCTGTTGTCGCTTGCATTTTCGCTCTTTTCGATTTCTTCTATAACATCATTGTCAATGAAAAGCGGTTCATCATCTTCTTCAATTTCTGAATTTTCGGGAGTATTTTTATCAACCTCAGAAATATCATTCATAAGATTTTCTTCACGTTTCGGAGGATTGATTTCAAAAGATTCTTCTATAAATACAGAATAACCATTTTCACGCAGTTTGTCGGCATAATCGTCTTTGACAGAATCGGGAAAACCAACCATATCTTCACCGTTTTTCGCAGTAAGGTGTAAATCAAGAATGTCAGCTGCTATCTGTGCATTTTTGTCGTACATTTCATAGAAATCACCGACTTTCCGCATTGTTATCGGACCTAAGTCTTTTTCCTGTTCAACAGTTTCAGCCTTTGATATGATTTCAAAGCCTTTGGCATTCATTTCGTCCTGCCAACCTTTATATGAAAAAATATCCGAAGTTCCAAGGAGTACTCCGCCATAGTCCGGTGCATCAAGGTCTTTGAGCATAATGCTGTTTTCATCAATTTTTTCAACCTCTCTGCGATTTCCGTCATAGAAAATAATATCTCCTACGGCTAAATCTGCAACAGTAGGTTTATCAAGATTTTCAGCCTCTAAATCTTCAAAAACTTCCTGTTCTTCAGCAGTAATAGGACTTTCCTCTGTTTTGGGTTCAAATTTAAAGTTATATTTCATTTCAGCGATAGAAGCAAAAGCTTTTTCGGTATTGTCCTCATCACCGAGAATATTATAAAGTGCAGATTTTATTTTCTTCTGCTTAATGTCATTTGTTTTCCAATCTGCCATAACAGCACTATCAAAGGCATTTATAAGCTTATCAGCAGTTTCTTTTGAAATATCAGGAAAAGTATCTTTCAAATCCTCAACTGTTCTGTTGTGAACAATATCGTTATATTCGTCCCTGAAAAGCTTGATAAAAGCATCACCCAACTCACTATAACTAAATGTACGTTCTGCATTTTCATATTTTGCAGTAATAAGTTCATCACCATATTCTACAGTAAATTCATTATCGTGAGTAGTTGTAAAATGATTCTGCGTACCGAGTAAACCCATTGAGAGTTCCTTGCGTATATCTTCATCATTATTCATACGACGAATTATATCGGAAAGCTCTGTTTCTTTTAACCCGTTGCCGTAAATTGATTTTTCGCTGGGAGCGTATTTATCGTTGTATCCTTCCTCAAACATACGATAGCCGATACTTTCAATCTCATCCCACGCAAGAACAGATTTTGCCATAAAAGGTGTAATAGCACCTTCAAGGAAAGCAATTTCCTTTTCAGTAAGCTCAGGCTTATTTCTGTTTTCAAGAAATTCTGTTACATCCCCTGCATCAAGCTGATTATTCAGAATATCACAATACTCACGGATTTCATCGGGTGTAAAGGTTTCATCAATTACTTCAATATTTTCCTTTGACATACCCTGTGCAAACATTTCAGAAATTATAGATTTCTGCTCATCGCTGAAATTATGCTCCGATAAGTAATCATCAAGTTCAGCTATATTATCAATTTCAGCCTTGAAATCAAGAATGTCATTAAGTGCGGAATATTCACCGTAACGCTCAGGAACTGATTGTGCAAGATAGTTATTGACAAGTGAAAGCATCTTATCAAACTGCTGTTCTGTCAATTGTGAAGTGAAAAAATTATCAAGATGTTCGTGAATGTCCTCTACTGCAAATCTGTGAATAACAGCTGAAAGCTTTTCAAGTCGGTAATCATCAATGTCACAGTCTTTAAGAGCGTGAATTATACCAATCTCACGCTGTGCATTTTCCATTGCTCTGTAAAATGCAGTATAATCTTCCTTTTCCACGGTAAAAATGACTTTGCTGTCACGGATAATACCGCTATACTGTGCATTTGTATCAAGATAAGGCTGAATTTCCTTATACTGCTCAGGTGTCAGCTTTGAATAATAGTACTGTCGCTGTCTTATATCACGATATGACTTATTACCGATAATTTCATCAGCTTTGGTATTGCTTGCAAACTGCTTACGCATTTCTACAATACTTTGCTGAATTGTCTGAACGTGGGAAATATCCGAATTACTTACAGTAAGAGTTGCTTTGCCGTTGGGATATATTCTGCCTGAAAACTTAATATTTCTTGAAAGCATAATTTCAGCCATTTTAAGTGCAGTATCGCTGTCAGCAGAAACGTACTGCTTATCGGGAATATATCTGTACTCGGTGTTTCCGATGATATTTTTCTGCGGCGGAATATATGCTACATTTGATTTACGTGCAGAAAGATTTTCATTTCCTGTAATCTGTTTCAGCCAATTCAAATCCTTATCATTAACAGCCATTACAACTTTACTTTCCTTTGCGTATGCAAAGTAATTGATACTTGAATTATCAAGCTGAGATTTCAGTTTGACAAAAGTATCTTCATTCATAGAAATCAGCAATTTTTCTCTGTTGTCAGTTGCATCATTCCACATTTTGTTGCCATAAGTATTCATTTTACTTTCCCTCTCTTTCTCATTTTGAATACCACGAAGCATATCATTCCAATCCTTGTATTTCTCTTCGGGAACAATACGTTTCATTTGTGGATATTCCGACATTAATCTTTCTGCAAATAGTTTTCCTGCATCATCATTATCTGAACACAAATAGACATTTTCGGAAGATATTCCGCAGCGATTCATAGTATCAAGTACAATGGACGGTTTGACACCCATCATCGAAACAAGTCTGCAATCATCGGGATTTCTCATTTGCAGATATGAAAGCATATCAATTGCACTTTCAAAAAAGAATGCTTTTTCGCCTTTTCCACGGATAATTTCAAATCCGTATCCCCTTGCAGAGCCTGTGGCAATGCTTTTAAATTTATTTTCTGTTGATGTGCCGACTTTTTCAGCACCCACAAGTCTATTATTTTCGTCAAAAATCTTGAAAACTGCATTTCCTGTTTTCTGTTCCTGTACAATTTTCCCCTCACGTACAAGACCTGCAATAAGAGCGTATTCAAGACCTCTTGTTCCGCACAAATATCCGAAAACACGTTTACTCTCTGTATCTTCAAGGATTTTAATATTTTGTTTTTCAACTATTTTCTTTTTTGAATCACTGATGTGTGATGAAACGTGTTCCCTCTCATAGCGTTCACCGTTAAGAGTTTCTACAGCTTCGACAAAGGTTTTGCCCATATACTGTTGCAGAAAGCTGATATTGTCACCGCCTTCGCCGGTACTAAAACGATACCATTTGCCACGCTCACCATTGATATTATCTTTAATGTGCAGGCTGTCGTGTTCCTGCCACACAAACTCTCTCCCTGATTTTTTCAGCAAAAAACCGTTTGAAATGAGGAATGACGGAAGATTGACCATATTCGCTCTGTTTATCTGTTCTTCCGTAATTTTCATTACTCTAACCCTTGATGCTTATCTTTGGTAGGTGTGTTCTGTCTGCCTTTATTTTTTATCCGCTGTGCTTCTTTTTTCAATTTGTCACGAGAAAAAAATGCTCTTTGATTTTGCTTTTGGGGAACTGCTTTATCAGATTCAAAACATTTTTCTGCAAGTTTATCTTTAATAGAAGATGATGCCTCCATATATGACTTTTTATTACGATTTGAAACAGTAACGACTACAGTATCATTTTTAAGAACAGCAGCAGAATAAGGAATTTCTTTTGTTTCTAATTCCTTGATTATGCCACGGGCAGCTTCTGTAGATTCAATGTTTGTGAATTTCTCATCTGGTTTCAGACTTTTAAAGTATTGCGGATTAATTTTTCTTAATGGCTGAATTTCACTTTTAGGCGGACGCTGAAAATCACGGGTTGCAGTCTTTCCGATAGATACCTGCATAATATCATTAAGTGCAGGAACATTCTTTTCATTAACTGTGATATTCACCTTATCATTTCCACGAGATACAGCTGAAAACTGTATATCAGCCTTTGAAAGTTCTGTCATAACTGTAAGTGCCTGTTGCTTCGTCATTGATTCAAAGTGACATTCATCTTTTGAAAGGCTTCTGTAATATTCAGGATTCACCTTAAAAGAATCTTTTTCAATTAATGTCGATAAATCTGTCAGATTATTCTCTACACTGTCCAGAGCTTTATTTACAGCGTTAAGCTGTTCTTCAATTTTAGGGATTTCCTTTGCCGTATCCTCTTTAATGCTTTCCATAATATATTTATTGCCCACAACATCCTTCATAGCGGAAAGGGTTTCTGATAATTCCTTTTTTGCAGCTTCAAGTTCGGCTTTAGAGCCGTTGTTGATGATACCGTCAATTGAATTGTAATCATCTTCAAGCTGTATTTCTGCATTGTCGAGATAATTGAAATTATCAGCAAGACGGGCAATTTCTGATTTATCAAGTCCCTCAACCTTATCAGCGGAGTTAAAGATATTTTCCGCAACATCTGTAAGTCTGATTTCTTCTTTATCAACTGCTTCTGCAACTGTTTCATATGTGACAAGCATTGTCGCATCAACAACATCATTTGTCTGCTCGGCAAAGTGATTATCAGGACGTGAAAGCTTATGTACCTTATCTTCAATTGTATCAATTCTTTCACTTATGTTTGTAATTTTCTCTTGCAGATTATACTTGTCAACAGCTGAAATATGGGGATTATTGTATTCCTCGATAAGCTTTGATTTCTGTTCATTTAAAGCTGAAATCTTATCGTTAAGGCAATCAGTATTTGATTTATTCAGCCTATCCATAGCATCGGTGAAAACCTCTCTGCGTTCCTTATTAAATTTGATAGAAAAGCTCTTTAATACGTCATTTAAAGCAAGAACACGATTCAGCTTATGTTCAATACTGTCACGCTTATTGGTAAGCTGTGTGATTTTACTCTTATGCTGTTCAATTTTCTTCTGTCTTGCGGGAATCTTGTTTTCTCTGATATCCGCAATTTTCTTTTCATTTGATTCAATCAGCTTTTTTACAACAGGAATACTGCCTAATGTATTCTTCAGCATTGTATTTCTGTCCTCAAGCCTGTCAGCCTTTGCAGTCAACTTCTCAATCTTCGATTCATTACGAGCGATTTTATCCTTACGAACAGCAATTTTCTCGGTCAGAGTGTTGATACGGTTTTGATGAATCTCTGCTTTTGTACTGAGAATGGGAAGAAGTTTCTGTGATTTTTTAACGCTATTTTCCTGTGAAGTCTGAACAGCTTGTCTGCGCTTATCCTCATCATTTTCAAAAAAGAAATCTTCTTTTTTATGCTTATTATCATCCTGTACGGGCATTATTTTAATCTCCTTTCACGTTCATAGTGTTCTCTGGTTTCTCTATGTATCTGATTTGTATTTTCAATACGTTTACGAAACACATCAGCCGATACATAATGTTCCTTTGTGTTGCCGAGATTAACGATTTCTTCAAGTTCACGCTTTATAGTTGCAGTATCACAATACCACAAGTCAACATATCTCTTACATAGTATCTCCTGTACCTCATCGGGACGAGATTTCAGAAAGCTGACCGATGTACTGAGAATCTCTGCTATTTCGGGAAGCAACGATTTATATGTGCTTGTATCTGTCACACGATTCAGTTCAACAACTATTTCATCAAAGACACCTGACATCACTTTTCTGATGATTTCATTTACATTTTCCTCAAAGTCAGCATTATAAATAACTGAGATTTCAGATTCGTTATATTTCGCAAAAAATGGAATATGACATTTTTCAAGGGTAAGAACAATTATTTCACCTTTATCTGTGATTATTTTTTTGCAAATTCTGTTCTGAATCCTCTGTATATCTGCTCCAGCTGTACACATCTCACTCATAGTTAATTACCCCTTTAAGATGATTAATAAGTTCAAATTCGGAATAAATATCGTTTTCCATAGCATAAATGCCACACAGCTTCACTTGTGTATCATAAGGCAACTCCCTCAGCTTAACAGCAGATATGCCAATCAGATTTGCTATAGTATTGATTTCCATAACCGCAAGAGCCTTATTTATAATCTCAAAGAAAAGATTTGTATTACTGCTGTCTGCAAGATACTCATAAGCCAATTCTTTCTGAGTATCAAAATCAAGGCTTTTAAGGGTATTAACAGAAATCCCGGTATCCCTTGCTAAATCATTCAATGTATGCAATACAGTACCTTTGATACGGTAGTTTTCAAGTTCAGAGTAAAGCATCTTGGCGTCATCTTCATTATTAACCTCGATACATTCAAGTACATTCTGCATAGAATCAAGAATATCTACAGGCATTGAATAGATATTTTCTACGGTAACACCAAGGATTTCAGCAATTTTCGCTGTCTGTTCATTTGTCATCTTTAAAAACTCCTTTCAGTTTTCCATTGATAATTGACCTTGCCGTTATAAGTATTTATAACAACTTCGGGTAGAACTACGATTTTCTGTCCCTTAGCTGTATAGCTTATTGAATTACCCATAAGCAGACTTTTTATCTGTGATTCGGAAAGTTCTTTACCATACACTTTGCCAATATTCATACCGCATTTTCCTTTGCAGTAATAACCGTACTTACCCTTAATAACATCATTTTGACACTTCGGACATTTACCGATAGGTTCAGTTTTCGCCTCCACAAATGATACTGATGAATCAGCAGAGCCGTATTTCATACAGAGTGAACGGATAAAGCTCTCAATTTCAGCCATAAAAGTATCAGCAGAATACTGTCCGTTTTCAATCTGCTGTAACTTCATTTCCCAATCAGCAGTAAGTTTAGGCGATTTAACTTCATCAGGAACAACATTAATGAGGTTAATTCCCTTATCTGTTGCAATAATCTGTTTTCCCTTTCGTTCTGCATATCCTTTTGATACAAGTCCCTCAATAGTGGCAGCTCGTGTTGCAGGAGTTCCAAGACCTTTCTTTTCAGAGTTTTCGTCATAATCTGCTTGCCCTGCGTGTTCCATAGCAGAAAGTAAAGTATCTTCTGTATATGGTTTTGGCGGTGATGTAAAATGCTCACTTTTGCTTGCTATGACACTAAATTGCTGTCCCTCTGAAATCATAGGCAAGGATTTAGTATCGTCCTTATCCTCATATGATTTCACTCCATACCTTTTCCAACCAATTTGCGTAATCGTTTTTCCATTGGCAGTAAACTCGGTATTATTGCATATTGCTGTAACCTTGACGGCTTCATACTTATGTACAGGAGCAGATGCAGAAATCAAACGAATTACAATAAGTTTAAGGATATTTCTTTCAGCATCAGGCAGCTTATTTATATCAATAGTTCCTATATTGACCGTTGGAATAATAGCGTGATGCCCCGTTACCTTGCTGTTATTGATACAGCGTGAAATATTGGCATCATTCACATTACCGAACTGAAAAACTCTTTCAATTACACCGATAATATCAAGTGTTGATTGAGCCATATCATCACTAAGGTATTGACTGTCAGTACGGGGATATGTAACGATTTTACCCTCATAAAGCGATTGCACACAATCAAGCGTCTGCTGAGCTGTATAGCCGTAAACCTTATTGGCATCACGTTGCAACGTGGTTAAATCGTAGAGTTTTGGCGGATTGACCTTCTTGATTTCACGCTTAACAGAGGTTACAACAGCTGTATTGCCATTACAAGCATTTACAAGAGAATCAGCGGCATTTTCATTATCAATTCTTGCAGAAGAAAGAGTAAAAGTACCACAATCAAGGTCAGCTGTAAAATACTTTTGCTTGACGAAGTTTCGCACATCATTGTCACGCTGAACAATCATTGCAAGTGTAGGTGTTTGCACTCTGCCAAGGCTAAGCCTGTCATTATAGCGACAAGTGAAAAGACGAGAACCGTTCATTCCTACAAGCCAATCTGCTCTTGCACGGGAATATCCTGCATTATACAGATTATCATAGCAATTCATCGGCTTCATATTTGTAAGAGCCTTTTTTATAGCTGATTCTTCAAGGGAAGATACCCACAGACGTTTCACAGGCTTGCGGCAGCCGATTTGGTTGTATACGTAGCGGAAAATACATTCACCCTCACGGTCAGCATCAGTTGCGCAGATTATTTCCGTGACATCATTACGGAACATAAGGTTTTTGAGAATGTAAAACTGTTCCTTTGCATTTTCTGATACCGTGAACTGCCAGTTTTCAGGAATCATAGGGAGTTGCGAAAAACTCCATTTAGCGGCCCAGCTTTCACAATAATCGTTGGGATATTTAAGTTCTACAAGGTGTCCATAGCACCAAGATACTATGTAGCCGTTTCCCTCAATATATCCTTTGTTCTTGTTCTCTGCCTTGACAACAGGACTTATTCCACGGGCAACTGAGGGTTTTTCGGCTATAATTAAAATTGACATAGAAAACTTCCTTTCTTTTATGAGATTTCTATTTCCCAAAATTGAAAAAAACTTGATTTTGGGAAATAGATGTGATATAATAAGATTATCAAGTAGCAGAGGTGATTTGCAAATGAAACTTATTGAAAGAAAAAATTATCTTGATAAGATTATTAGTGTTATGGGAACACCCGATATTAAGGTGATAACAGGTGTCAGACGTTCAGGAAAGTCAAAATTGCTTGAAGCATTCAAAAAATACGTTATTAGCGAAAATCTTGATGCAAATATCATTCATATTAACTTCAATCTGCCTGAATTTGAGGAGCTAACAGAATATCATAGACTGTACGATTATATCAACGAACACTATGCAGACGAAAAAGAAAACATCGTTATGATTGATGAGATTCAGATGTGTACCGATTTTGAAAAAGCTGTAAACGGTCTACACGCATCGGAAAAATATGATATATATATCACAGGCTCTAATGCTTTTCTGCTTAGTTCAGACCTTGCCACACTCTTTACGGGACGAACATTTGAAATTAAAGTATATCCATTTTCCTTTGTCGAGTATATCAAGTATTTTGGAACTGAAAATATCTATGATTCCTTTGATAAATACGTTCTTGAAGGTGGTATGTCCGGTTCCTATCCATACAAGGAATATGAAGCAAAATACGACTATATTGCCGAAATCTTCAATACGCTTATTGTCCGTGACATTCGCAAAAAGTATAAAATCCGTAATCCTGCATTGATGGACAGGCTTGCCGATTTTCTTATGGATAATATCTCAAATCTCACTTCATCGAGAAGTATTGCTGATACACTCAACAGCAATAAGGACAAGATAAACCATAAGACACTCGGAAACTATATCCAGTATCTCTGCAATGCTTTTGCATTTTATAAAGTTCCGAGGTACGATATTAAGGGCAAGAAATACCTTACTTCAAATGAAAAGTATTATCTCAGCGACCATTCTTTCCGTTATGCAAAATTAGGTACAAAGAATATGGATTATGGTCGTACTCTTGAAAATATCGTTGCGATTGAACTTCTCCGCAGAGGATATGAGGTTTATGTCGGTATGTTATACAAAAAGGAAATAGATTTTGTAGCTATTAAGCGTAATGAGAAAATTTATATTCAAGTTTCTGATAACATTACAGACGAAAAGACGTTTGAGCGTGAGGTTTCTCCGCTTTTAAAGATATCCGATGCATACCCCAAGATACTCATTGCACGAACAAGACACGATGAATATGATTATGAGGGTATCCGCATCATTGATATTGCAAATTGGCTTTCCGATTAAATCTACTTCCCAAAATTGAAAAAAACTTGATTTTGGGAAGTAGAATAATTACCAAGCACAGCTTTTTACGGCTGTGCTTATTTTATTTAGGGACAGCAGCCTTTTTCTGTTCTTTTTCTTTAGCTTTCATAATTCTTACAAATTCACGATATTTCCGTGAATATTCATAGGATTTACCAAAGACATTAATTGCAGCCTTGTAGAGTTTGGGTTCATTTTCTTTGATTACTTCAAGTTCCTCGTTAATATGAGGATTAAACGGACATCCCACACAGCCTGTGCGTTTTAGACCGTATTCCGTATAACAACGTGAATGTGTAACTCCATAGAAGTCCTCATAACACTTTTTATCGCTATCCGTGTACCAGAATACAGGACGATATGTATCGCACCCTTTAGATTTGCTTTCAGAAAAACAAGTCTTATAACTTGCTGACCTGATACCACCCTCAGATTTACGTATGCCTGTAATTTCCATATCAGCGTTCATTTCTTTTATGTACTTCTTTGCCGGTTTCTTTTTTGCATATTCACAGCATTTATTTGATATGGGAAAATCAGGCGGATTCTGCATAATAAATTCTTTCAAAAATCTATTGCGGTTAATAGAAAATCTGCTTATCTGCTGTACACCTCCGTCTGTTGTGTAAATAGCATTACACCACCATTGAAGTGCAGTTTTGCAATTGGGATATTTCTTCAAAAGAACCTCTAACGGTTCATCTTCCCATTGAAAACCGTGAGCCTGTAAACGCATCATCTGTTCCGAAACATACTTTGACAGAAAAGGCACTCCATACTCTTTTACACAGGACGGAATAGATTTAACAGCCTTTATATGCTGAATCTTGATATTATACTTATCTTCAAGGAACTTCAAATGCTCCTTTGTTGCTTCATATTCAAGTCCTGTATCAATCCAGTAATAATTCACTTTGCCGTCCTCATCGACATTATGAATAATATCAAGAACAATATCGCTGTCACTTCCACCGCTGATACTGCACAGAACTACATTTCCTTCGTTAATTCTGCGAATTGCCTTGGCATAACTGTCAACGATTGTATAATTCTCAGTATCAAAGGATTTATTGTATGATTCATTAATCATCGTGCAGCCCTCCTAAGATATGAGCAATTACATCTACTGTCCAGCCATTACCGATACATTTGTATCTTTGAGTATTGCTGATACCCATTGTGTAGTTATCGGGTAAAGTCTGTAATCGTTCAGCTTCAACAGGTGTAAGCTTTCGGATTATGTAGTCACCGTCGGGCAAATCAATCTTATACAGACCTGTCTTTGCACCCTGACCACCACCGTTTGCGGTTAGTGAAACTGACTTACCATAAACTGAATAAATGCGTTGTCCTTGTCCTCCTTTACCGTATTCCCCAACACGAATCGGTTTAATGACAGGCTCAGCAACCATAGTTCGCTGTTTGCGTTCAAGTGTATTTCTGAATACTGCACCGTTATAGCTTGCAGTCATACAATAGCTTTTATCCTGCCAACCAATACCGCTTTCGAGAATATCTTTGAGTAAAATTCCTTTATTCTGCGGTTGAATAACACTTGGAATGTTTGTCCAATAACAGCGTTTGCGATTTTGTGCTGATACCAAAGCTGAATTAATCATAATCGGCTGTACACCGAGTTTTTCTGAAATCTCAGCTTTGATATTCTGATGAATGGAGTAATTGTTCTCATAAATGAAGTATCGACATTGGGATTCTTTCAATGCTCTTACGAATTCCATAAACAAGCGGAATCCCTCACCGTCAGCAGTTGTTTCTCTGCCTTTTTTGGCAACACTCCAGTATGTACAGGGTGAACCGCCTATCAGGAGGTCATATCCCTTGAATTTCTTGAAATCTCCTTTGAATACATCGCCGTGATGAACAATATCGGGAAAATTGTTCTTTGATACGGCAATAGCATATTTGTCAATTTCAAATGCATCATATCTCTTTACAGGAAGATTAGCACGTTCAAGTGCCAATCTTCCGCAAGAGATACCGTCAAACAGACTGAGTACTTTCATTGGTTCTCATTCTGTCAGCATCATTGTATCCTTTCTTAAATCCCTTATTCTCACCAAAAATAAAGCAAATAAAACAAATTATACTCCCGATAAGTGCGACAGAAACATACTGCTTCTTATCTTTTAATGTGCGGAAACAAGTTTCAGTTTCATTATTACCTGAACCTAAAACTGCCTGCACAGGCTTTTTGCCAAATTCTCTCTTTCTCATTGGCTTGTACCTCGTTAAGTCATTATTCAGTTATTTCTTCAGCAGAATCTTCACATTCTACCTTGTCGAGCAACTCAAAGTATTCTTCTTCAAGCTCATAATAATCATCTTCCAGTTCATCATACTGTTCTCTCAGGGTATTGATTTTATCGTCAACAATCTTAAATGTATCTTTAAGAGCGACTTTAGAAAGTTCAAATGCTGTAGAAAAGCCCTTATTAAAAGCCTTTCTCTTAATACAGCGGACAGCAATTGCAGAAGCAGTAATAAATCCTGTTACGATACCGATTTTTGTGTACTTGTTCATAATTAATTCCTCCTATTATTCGTTATCCTCATTGAATTCTTCATCATTATCATAGAAGTTGATATCCTCATCATCTTCCATTACAACATTATTTTTCTTGGCAGGCTTTTTCTTCATAATGAAGAATCCTGCACCGCCGATACATAGAATAACAGCTGCACCAATAATAAGATACATATTGTTGGAACTCATAGGCTTCTGCTCAGGCTTTTCCTGTTCAACTGTGTCGGTATCGGAAATATCTGTTTCAATTGAATCTTCCCAATTTTCAGCAGAGGATTTCTCTTTGCCGAAAGTTTCAAATGCTGTTTCCTCAGCTTTCTTCACATTATTAATATCAATACCGCTTTCTTTTTCCTCATCTTTCATATAGATGAGAGCGTAAAGGTCAATTGCATCAACTTTATTGAGAAAATATACGTTATCTTCTCCATTTTCAGCTGAGTAATTGATAAGTACATAGAAAACGTGACCGTCCTTTGTGGTAACTGCAATAAACTGCATTTCTTCCGTGTTGTAGATGATATGTTCCGACTTAATAAGCGTAGCATTGCCCTTGGTGTCATAATAATCATCGCCGTAATAATCCGGACGGGCATTTTCGTCATTTTCAGCAGAAGTTTCATTTTCAGCATCTGGGACTTGGTTTATGTACTTCATAACTTCATCGGAATCAATCTTCGCAGAAGTATCATCTGCCTTACTTTCAGAAACCAATGTGCTTTCGATTGCCTTTCTTCCACCGTACTTTTAGATGTTGTCTGTTCTGTTGCAGTTTCTTCGGCAAAAGCTGTAACACCTACGCTTGCAGCTGCAAGTACAAGTGCGGAAAGTATCGCACTAAAAAATTGTCTTTTCATCTTCGTTTTCCTCCGTATTTTTATAAATTTTCTCAAACATTCTTTCCAAATCCTCAACAGACATATTTCTGTCGGACATTTTCTTTTTCATTCTGACAAAGAAAGCGTAATCATCCGTAGTCATATCATTTTTTGCAATTTCAGTTTTGAAATTAGCATAAGTTAAACGGTCGATTTCAGCTAAAATCTCCTTACGCTTTGCAGTGTCGCTTTTAATACGCTGTTCAAGCTGTTCTGCACGTTCTGTGAGCTTTTCAATTTTTTTATCATTACCTGACATTTAATCACCTACTTTTTAGTAAAATACAAGCCGAGGGTCAATAAAATCCCAGCCAATACCGTCTGTGTCAATTTCGACCTTAACGTGTATATAGTTATTAATAGCGTTCTGTACACTATCATCGCAATACTGATGTGATGTACTTTTTGCAAAGGATTCACATTCTTCAATTGTATCGCCTACGTTGAAATCATCTTTCAATATTACATTTGTTATGGTTACTTCCGTATCACGCTTTTTACCGCCTGTACCGTCATACCAATACTCAACATCATCCTTTCGCAGAATAACCGTTTTTTTATCGTTATCATAGGATTCTATCTTACATTTGAATGGAGCATAAATGTCTATATTTTCACCGACAGCAATATCAATACCGTTATGCAAGTCTGAGAGTTTACAATGCCTGTAATTCCAACCTTGCATATCATAGCCATAACCGTTAAGTATCGTGCTTTCGTGAATTCCTGTACCTGTAAGACTTCTTAATGTCTGGTGATTTCCGTGAAGCGAGGAACTATCAGCACCGATAAGCAGATTATAATACTGTAAACGTTCATCGGAATGTGACATAGAACTGAGTTTTTCTGTTATAACATCATTAAATGTTTTCTTCTGTTTGATGTTATAGTAAAGTCGGCAATCAGTTGTCCAATCATACTTTTTGAGAAAACTACACCAGTTCATTTCAGTAATCACATAGGGATTTGGAATAACAAGTACATCATTTTCCCAGATACCATAATTGCAATCCTCACCATCTATATACCATTCACCATATTTTGTACCGTTTTCATCATAATCATCAATATATTGATTTTTCAGATACCAACCTGTTGATGTACAGTCATTACTATAATCAAGCACTTCTCCATTGTTTAAATCATAATAAAGTGTGTTGCCGTCTGTGTAATTATCAAATGGCAAAGCATCGGGATAAGAAATATCGATGTAACCATATTCGCCTGATACTCCTGAGCCGTCAACGGAATAGTAACCATAGAATTCAAAATTATATCTGTATTCCCAATGAGATGTATTATCATAGAAATGCTGAAACTCATATTCTTCATTAAAAATCTCATCAAGTAAATCCTTAGTGCTTTCTTTAAATTTCCAATACTTAATATCACCGTTGTCGGCATCGAAATCATAATAATACGCACATAAGAATCCCCATAGTTTGTTTACATCAAAGTCATAGACTGCATCGTAATTGAAATGTGAAGAACGTCCCAATACAAAATCAACAGGCTTATCCTTATAATCAGATGTATCAGCACCCAAGTCTTTGAGTGCTTTTTTCCAATCGTCCATACCTACTTTAATAACATTTTCATTCAAATCCCACGCAAGCTTTGTATAGTATTTTTCAGCTTCTGACAAGTCATAGTCCTGTGCAGTATAAGTTCCAAGTGTAAAACCACCGCCTCCTGAAATCGAACTGAAAATCATAACAATAAAAGCAAACACAAGAAGAAGGATGATAATAATTACAGCAATAGCACCAAAGAACTTTTTGACTTCATTTTCATACACATTTTTGATGAATTTGAAAATACCACTCCCGAAATCTTTTAGTTTATCTGAAAATGATTTCTTTGGTTTAGGTTTTTTCTTCTTTTTTGCAATATTCTTTTCTTTGTCCTTAAGCCTGTTTTCTTCCTTATTCAAGCGTTTATTATTACTTTTATCTTTCTCGTAAATCTTATCACGCTTTTTTTGCTGTCGCTGTAATCGCTGCTGTTTTGACGCTTTCTGTATTACAGGTTCAGCAATTCTTCGTTTTGCTGAATCTACAGCGTGTAACATATCATTATCCGCATCCTCGTTTACAGCTTTCTGCCAAGCAGATGCTTTCATTTGAGAAACAGCATAATGCATAGGCTTGACCGCAAGTAATTCGGTCTTTTCATTTTTGGCAATTTTACGCTGAATTTTTAATTCCTTGCTTTTGAATTTCTTTTCGGAATTCAGCTTATCAATTGCAAATGAGCTATTATCCTTTATCTGCTTAAACTGTTCTTTTCGCCTTATGAATAATGCTCTTTGAATATTTGACCTACTGCTTGCTTTGAAATTATCCTTATATTGTTTGAATTCAGACTTTGCAGATTTGAGGTCAGATTTGGTGTTTTTGATTTCCGGCTTATACTTATCGTGCTTGAAAACAGCATTTTCAGCTTTTATAAGCTGATATTTCGCATTTTCATATTTGTATTGTTTTTTCTGACGAAAGTGATTATGTGTACCCTTAACAGCATCAACGACAGTTTTTCCAATAAAGAATGTACCTCTGTGGTAATCGTCAACAGCTTCACGAGTGTATTTTTGCCGTGCTGTATTTACTATCTCACGGTTTATTGTATCGGTTAATTTGATTCTTGCAGTTTCAGCTGCAAGTCCTGTATCTACTGCTGTTTTCACAGCATCATGAGCTACAAAATTCACAGCTTGTGCAGTTTTTTTCAAAACCTTACCCTTGAATGTAATCGGCTGTGTGTTGTTAATCAGCTTTGTTAATGACGGAACATCCCCTGTGATACGATACTTCAATCCGACAGCTTTATGTAACAATCCACGATTATTGCCGTGATGCGTTCTTTCGCCACGTTTGATTTTGATGTGAGTTTTGAATTTACCATTCTTTTGCTGACTTCTTTCAAAGTTCAGCTGAATCTGCTTGTTTCTTTTACCCACTTTATCAAATCGTATCTGTGCTTTTTTCAGATTATTTTGTCTGCGTATTAGTTTGCTCAATTGATGTCCTCCTTTCATATAAGTTTAATATGGTACTTGAAAAAATCGTTATTTTGTGATATACTATATAATATCATTTAAGAATTAAAATGGAGGTTACAAATGTTAATAGATAATTCCAAATATATCTCTCCTAAATTCAAGATAGAAGATTATTTGAATTTAAACTTAGATATACATAGTAGTCAAGATAAATGGAAAAAAGCAATTGAAATATTTGAAGATAGAATAAGGGGGAGATTTTTTAATGCCATTTATGACTTACAAGATATTAATACAAAAAGCAAGATACCAAAATATGATTTTGCTATAATGGCGTTAGAAGCCTTACTTGTAGAAACTATGCTTCAATTTAAACACGGGCTAGAAAACACAAATAATGTTAGCAGACAAGAATATACAGAATATTTAAAAACTCTTTCAAATAGTTTTACCGATGATAGTGCATTAGCCTTTTACATAAATGTTAGATGTGGTATTCTTCATTCCGGGCAAACCTATGGTAATACTGTATTAACTCAAGATAACTCTTATATAATAACTATGGAGAATTATTTATTTAAAGTTTCAGTACCAGAATTTACTGTTCTTTTATATAAAACATATAAGACTTATTGCAAATCTTTAATGACAGATACTGTATTAAAGGGTAATTTTATTACTAAAATGAATTATATTTGTAATAGATAATTTCATCACAACTCATTCGTTAAATCATATACTTATTATAAGCCGTAGAGAAAAGCACTCTACGGCTTTTCTTATACAATTTATAAATGAATCTGATTATACATCTCAGCTCTGAAAATCTAATAAAACTTCAAATAAATATTGACAAAACGCACACAATAGGTTATAATATATATAAAGGAGGTGCGTTTTATGGCACAATCAACATTTAGTGTTCGTATGGACGAAAATTTAAAGAAACAGTTTGACATTCTTTGCTCTGAATTTGGTATGAATACTTCAACAGCCATTAATATTTTTGCAAGAGCAGTTGTTTATCAGCGTAAAATTCCTTTTGAAATTACTGCACCTGATGTAGATATTACAAAAGAGGGTAAAGTTTATGCAACAGTTCCAAGAGAAACTGAAAGAGAAATGGTTATCGTGCATAATGGTGTAGAGCATAAGTTTACATATCTTAAAAAACTTACTCGTAATGGTATTACAACTCTAAAAGATAAAGAGTTTGTAGAACAAGAGAAAGAACAAAAGGAAAGAGAAGTTAAAGAATTGAGAAATGAAAGTTCTCGTTTAGAAAATGAATTAATGAAAGAAATTAGAAGATTAGATGAA
>CALFMA010000695.1 GCA_937880065.1 uncultured Ruminococcus sp. | reverse complement strand
TGTTATGAACCGTTGGCATAAGATAGTTGTTGTATACAACACTGAGACAGATACATCTGATATGTATGTAAACGGCAAGCTTGTCTGGGGTACAGAGCCTGACGGAACTACAGCAGTTCCCGGTGCAGACATTGAGGGCGGAACAGTAACTCCTCCTACATCTACAGCACCTCCCACAACAAAGCCTCCTGTAACTACAACAACTCAGCCTACAACACCTGTAGAGCCTACAACAAAGAACGAAGATCCAACAGGCGGAAATGACAATGTTCTCTACGGTGACGCTAACTGTGACAAGAAGGTTTCAATTGCCGATGCCGCAGCTATTCTCCAGTATATGGCTAACTCTGATAAGTATACACTTTCAGCACAGGGCAAATTGAATGCTGATGTTAACGGCAAGGCAGGAATTACTCCTGATGACGCAATTGTTATAATGAAGATTGACGCAGGAATGATTAAGCAGACCGACCTCCCTCTGGAGGCATAAGAATTGCTTCGGATTAAGTAAAATTCAGCGTGAAATCTGCTTTATAAATCAGCGAAAAGATGTAAATTCCGCTTGAATAAAAACTTATTCATAATTCAGACACAAAGAGAGCTTTTGCTCTCTTTGTTTTTGTTTGTCAATAGTTAAAATGCACAAAATATACAATGGCATATTATAGAAATACACGAAATTTCAAAAAGCTATTTACTTTTTCTCCGTTATATACTATAATTAGGATAACGGATAGGACAGGTGCAAGTTATGCCTTTTGGGGGTAACTGTCCTCGTTGACACACACATATAACCGCAGTATATGCACTGTTACTGCGTTATAGAAAAATATTTAAATCTTTTGGGAGGGTATAAAAATGCACAAGAGAATTAAAAGCGCGATCGCTGCAAGCCTTATGGCTGTTTCTATGATCGCACCCACAGTTGCTAATGTTGCGCCCATGGTTGCTTCAGCAGGTCAGGTACTTGGTGAAACAACTTTCGATTACAAGGCACTTCCTTGGCATACTTGTGAAACAAGCCCTGCAAAGCAGGACTTCAGAATTGAAGACGGAGCTTTCCACATCACAGTTCTTAACGCTGTTGGTGGTGACCACGAGAAGTGGGACCTTCAGTTCAGACACAGAAACCTTAACTTCAAGGCTGGCCACACTTATGAGGTAAGCTTTACAGCTAAGGCAAGCAGAGCTGGTCTTGAGCTTTGCTCTAAGATCGGTAACATCGCTGGTGACGAAGAGTACTTCGTTATGAACGGCACAGAGATGTCACAGGGACCTCACATGGATGGTCAGTGGGGTAAGGCTGCTATTCTTTCTACATCTTCACAGACATTCAAGGGTACTTTCAAGTGCTCTAAGGACCTCGAGGCTGTTGAGTGGGCATTCCACTATGCTGACGGTACACAGTACGAGGGTAACGCTCAGGACGGCGATGAGATCTGGTTCGAGGAACTCTCTATCATTTGTAAAGACTGTCCCGATGAGTATGATCCTTCTGTAGATAACTGTAATGCTGATCCCGATGCTTCCTACGGTGCTACAAACCGTGACTATGCTTCTAAGCATAATAAGGAAACTATGATGGACGGCGATGAGATTCTCAACTACATCTCAGTTAACCAGATCGGTTACTATCCTAACCTCAAGAAGGTAGCTGTTCTCTCTGATAACAGCGGTGATATTCTTCACGGTTCATCCAAGCTCAACCTCAGCAATAGCACATATGACTTTGAGGTTTGCGACGCTTCATCCGGTAAGGTAGTATGGGAAGGCACATCAGGTTCCAAGATCGCTGATAAGGATTCAGCTGATAACGTATTTAAGCTTGATTTCTCTGAGTTCAAGACTCCCGGTAGATACTTCCTTCGTATCAAGGGTGAGAAGTGGAGATCATTTGATTTCAATATCGGTGACAACATCTACTATGATGAGAGCCACAACATGCTCACAAACGCTGTAAACTACTTCTATCAGAACCGTTCAGGTATTGATATTGAAGATAAATACTGTACATCAGGCGGTGAAGACGGCAAGGGTACAGGAATGGGCCATAAGGGCGGTCATAAGACAGATACAGCTTCTGTACAGAAGATCTGGAAGAACGAGTACGCAAGCGAAACAGAAGCTACAGGTACATACGCTTCATCTAAGATTACTGCTAACGGCGGTTGGTACGACGCTGGTGACCACGGTAAGTACGTTGTTAACGGCGGTATCGCTATCTGGACACTCCAGAACATGTACGAGAGATCTATCCGTATCGGTCAGGACAAGGAGAAGTTTGCTGATAACTCAGGCGTTGTTGTAATCCCTGAGGCTGGCAATAAGATTCCTGATATCCTCGATGAGGCTGCTGTAGAGCTTGACTGGATTGCTGATATGAAGGTTGATGCTTCTGAGCCTACATGGGGCAAGGTTGCTGCTGGTCTTTACTACCACAAGCTCCACGACCACAAGTGGACAGGACTTGCTACAAGACCTTGGGACTACGAGACAGAGTGGGAAACAACTCGTATCGTTAAGCCTCCAACGCTTGCTGCTACACTGAACTACGCTGCTTGTGCTGCTCAGGCTGCAAGACTCTGGGCTGACTACGATTCAGCTAAGGCTGAAGAGTATCTCTCATCTGCTAAGGAAGCTTATGAGGCATACAAGAAGTGGTGGTATCCTTATGATGCTTCAGAGGTACAGCATACTTCACTTGATACAAAGTGCCCTGCTGAGGAAATCAAAGAGGATTCACTCTATGCTCCTATGTGGCAGGCAAAGGGCGGCGGACCTTACGGTGATAACAACGTTCTTGACGACGCTTACTGGGCAGCTTGTGAAATCTTCATTTCTGCTTCAAGAATGGGCGACGCTGACGCTGCTACATATAAGAGCGAAATGGACGCTTCTGACTACGCTTACACATGTAATACAAAAATGGTCGGCGGTGAGAACAAGGACGGTTCATTCACTTCATTTAACTGGGGTAATACTGCTTCCTGTGGTACTCTCGCACTCTCACTCAACAGCGATCTCCTTTCAGACGCTGAGAACGAGAAGGTAGAGGCTGCTATTCTCAAGGCTGCTGACGACTACATCGCAATGGAAGAAAGTCAGGGTTACGGTATTCCTTACACATATAACGGTGAAGGATACAACGATCCTAACAACCTGCCTCCTTCTGTAATGATTTACGGTTACGAGTGGGGTTCAAACTCAATGGTAATCAACAACTGTATCGTTATGGCTTACGCTTATGACCTTACAAAGGACGTTAATTACATGAACGGTGTTACAACCGCTATGGACTACCTCTTCGGTACTAACCCACTTTCATTCTCCTTCGTAACAGGTTACGGTACATACAAGGAAAAGAATCCTCACCACAGATACTGGTCTTATGAGCTCGATAAGACTCTGCCTATGGCTCCTGACGGAATTCTCTCAGGTGGTCCTAACGCAGGTCTTCAGGATCCATACGTTCGTGCTCTCGGATTCGTTCCCGGTGAGAAGACCAATCCTTCACAGAGATGTTTCGTTGACTCAATCGAAGCTTGGTCTACAAACGAGGTTACAATCAACTGGAACGCTCCTCTTGCTTGGATTGCATCATTCCTCCAGGATGAAGCTCATTTAGCTGGTACTATAGAGCCTACAGAGAAGCCTACAACACAGGATCCTACAACTGAGATTCCTCCAATACAGCAGCCTACAGGTGGAGATCCTACAGATACACTTTGGGGTGACGCTAACTGTGACGGTAAGGTAACAATCGCTGACGCTGCTGCTATCTTCCAGCACCTTGCTAACGGCGAT
>CALFMA010000694.1 GCA_937880065.1 uncultured Ruminococcus sp. | reverse complement strand
ATAAGATTACAGTACCCGCAAAGGATACGACGTTTATTGCGCTTGGTAACACGGAAGAAACAAATAGCGCAAATATCCTTACGCTGTATTTTAACGATGAAAACGAATGGACGGACGATATTGGAACGCTTGCGGATAAGGTGATTTTAGGCGACGTTTCTTTGACTTCTATCGGCGGTAGCGTAACGAAGGGTGAACGTTCGTTGACGATTGCTTGGACGGGCGAATGTACTACGCTGACGATTGCGGAAGGCGCAACGTTTGCAGGACAAAATATTCCGCAAATGACTTTATATTTGAATAATGGTATTTGGTCGTTTATTGATAGTAGCAAAGAACCTACGGTAACCTGTTCGGGGCCTGCAAGCGGTGCTTGGGATAATGTTGAATATCAGGAAGGTTATTCTTCTAACGTATTTAAGTTCTCGGCTGAATTTGCGGCGGAAGCAGATACGACCAATCAATCCGCGAGGGTTACTTATCCCGCTGCAACTGGTATCAAGATTAACGGCGTATCCCTTTATGAGTTGTATTTGCAGGATAATAAAACAACGATAAGCTATGAACATGGCTACAAATATTTGTATATTATGGTTGCAAAAGAATATCTTGCTTACATAAAAGAAAACAGGGAAAAGAAAAACGAACTTATTATGCTGGAGCATCGCCGCTGGGTTGCAGAAAAGCTTTGTCTTGGGTATACAAGAATAGTGGATTTGAATGAATGTGCAAGCGGTAAAACTAAAAATGAAAAGAAAAAACGTCATGTATGTATTGTAAAGAGCCGTGGGGATTCTCTTTTAACCTCTAAACCATGGGTAAAAGGTAAATCACGTATTCTTAATAAAGAAAAATGGGACAACCCTTCCGAGGCGGAGCTTAATTCCCTTGATGAGCTTGAACGTATGTCAGTAGAGCTTCATCTTATGTACAAGAAATATGCTGAGTCAGAATCCGCCAATAATCTTTTGTCGGGAGAATTTGTATCGGCTCTGCATAAATCCGTTGAGAGGGATGTTTCAGCAATTGTGGCTTTGCAGGAATTGTTTACTTGTATGAAAGATATAAGCAACAATGATTCTGCACAGGTCAGACGATATAACGGTTTGAAAAAGACTTTTCTTGATACTGTAAAAGAGTCGGTGATATTAACTGCTGTTGAAAAAAACTCCATTAAACAGCTTATGAATTCACTGAATGAAAGATTTGTTCCCATATTGGAAAGTCAGAAGTATCGTAATTATAAACTGGATGATCTTGAACTTGTTGAGGGAATTCCATTTATTCTTACTTATTCATCTGAATTGTATATGGTAATACCATTTGTTACAGGAAGTAACAATAATGGCTTTTCAAATATCGCTTCTGCAATAACCGTTAACCCATATAAAATAGTTTTTCTTGCTTCATGTTCGAAGAGAACTGAAATTGAAAATGTGAAAAAAGCATTGCCGTATATTTCCGAATTTATGGTTAAAAAGAAGCTGAGGGCATCTATTAATTTTATTATTGAGTGTACCGACGGCTTGAAAGTTTCTGATGCTGAGAAAATTGAAAAGGAATTTTCTCAGATGAGCAGCAAAAGAGTGCAGAATGTCAGATTTATTAATTCGGAATACGGAACCGAGTACGTGGAGTATATTGAAGAATATGTTGATATACAGCTGAAAAAAGGACATAAGGTCATTATTGAAAAAAATTCTTCACCTGTTTCACGTATGATGGGATTGATAGGAATGTATAAACGCTATCCCTCATATTCCTTCAATTCATCAAATAGTTCTTTCAACAATATAAATGCTTGCTCTGCCATAGAATATATCAGATTTAAACCATATCTTACCGTATCCGATATGTTTGCATTTAATCTTTCAACAAGCACCACAAGCAATAAACCGGAATTTTATGAGGAATATGATGAACTTTGGAAAAAGTATAAGAACTATACTGCCGAATGGAAACAGATGTGCAAGTGCTTCAAGGATTATTTCGATGAAAAAGATGTTATTGCTGTTTTCAGCAGAAAAAATGTTCCCCACAACATATATGAGTATACATATATTATTCCGTTTCTCTGTAAAGAAGCCGTTTCTAAAATACTTGACGCTTTGATTTCTCAAAAGCTTATTGCTGATGACAGTTATATTGCGGTACGTAACACAGGTTCATGCAAGGTAGTTATTAAGGATATTTATGGAAGCAGAAGAATTTATGATTCATTAATGAGTGAGTTATACAAGCTTATGCAGTCGGATTATATAAAGTGTGAAATTAATCCAAAGGACCATGTGGTAAAGATTTGCTACAATAATCTTTCTGCTTACAATGTTGATTGTAAAAAGCTCAATGCTAAAGGATATGAATTGATTAAGTTTCTGCATGAAAAGAAATATCTGATAAATCTTTCCGTTGAAAGGAATACAGGTGCTGTTACCTTTACATATGCAACACCTCAAATCAAGGAACTTCTGACATCAGAGGGAAAACTGCTTGAAATATACATATATCACAAGGCAAAAGAAACAGGAAAATTTGATGATATACGAAGTGGCTTTGAGATAAATTGGGAGAATAATGTTGCATCTAATGAATTTGATTGTGTGCTGACAAAAGGCTTAAACTCGTTGTTTATTGAATGTAAGGCTACAAATAATCTTAGGTCGGATTATTATACTAAATTGTATGCTCTTGCGGATAAGTTCGGAATTAATGCCACCGTAGTACTGATTGCCGATACCGTTGACAATGATAATACGTGTACCATTAACGAGAAAATGCGTAAAACAGGAGAGGGTTTTGACATAATTACATTGTCGGACAGAGCGGATATTGATAATATCGGTGAAAAGCTTTTCGAAATTTTGAAAAACAGAATTGAATAATAATGAATAAAGACCGTTTCAATCAGAAATGGTCTTTTGGTCATAATGTGTAAAAAAGGATACTGCTAATTTGATTGGTATTTTGTACTTGTGTTATGATACAATAGATAGTTGACAGAAAGAATAGAAAAACAACTCCAAATAT
>CALFMA010000693.1 GCA_937880065.1 uncultured Ruminococcus sp. | reverse complement strand
TATCCCTGAAAACCACCATCTTAAAGATTGTGACAAATTTCCTGTTTCTGCTCTCTGTGATGAACCGTTTATACTTCTTGAAAAAGGGACAAAAGCGGAGATTTCGGAAATTTTCGAGAAAAACAACCTTACTCCCAATTTGAAATTTACCACTTGGGATGATTATGCTGTAATGTCAATGGTTGAAAGCGGACTCGGCATTTCCATTCTTCCTGAACTCATTTTAAAGCGTGTTCCGTACAGAATCATAGCGAAAGAGCTTGATGTTCCTGCATACAGAAACATCGGACTTGCATTAAGAGATACAAAAACCGCTTCACTTGCTGTGAAACGGTTCATTGAATATATGCAGTACAGATAATTGTTTGTTGTTAAAGAGGCAAATTCTTATTTGTCGAGTTGATTATATCACACGCACTATTGATTTGCAACGGTTGAAGGTTAACAAAAAATCAAGGCGAAGCCTTGTATGTAATCCGTATTTAACGATATGCAATCACGATACACCGTGGATGTCATCATTTCATAAAATGTATGTAATCAATCCGAAGGAGAAGTGATGCCATACGCCTACGGCGATTACATACACGCTACGCATGATTACATACCAATCCTTCGGATAAAAAAAACGACAAGCTTCTTTCGAAACTTGTCGTTTTTTTGGCTGCGGAACTAGGATTCGAACCCAGACAAACAGAGTCAGAGTCTGCTGTGCTACCCTTACACAATTCCGCAACGAACATTTGATATTATACACATAGCAATAAGGATTGTCAATAGTTTTTCCAAAGTTTTTTCAATTTTTCTGCAAAATTTTAAGGCGGAGATCAATCCTCCGCCTTAGTTTCTGTGAGAGTATTTTTATTTATCCATAGTGCTTAATTTTGCTTTGAGCACCGGCATCCAAAGACCCGCCTGCACTGTTCTGTGGTCGAAGCCACACTGCTTTGCCTGCTTGGTATCTATCCAGTCACTGAAGCAGTTTCTGTCTTTTGTATCAGAAAGATAGCTGAGAATTCTGCCGGAGAAAAGATCAGCCGTCTTCTTTGTTTCATCAAGGCAGGCAGCCCAGAGCATCCAGTCTGTTTTTGTGAATGAACGTCTATAATCAAGAGGTACACCGTAAGCATTAAGCTCCTTATGATATTTATCAATTTCAGCCTTATAAAGCTCCTTGGGGAAAAGAGCAAAGCCGAAGAGAATATCCCAGACCATATTGTACTTAAGGCT
>CALFMA010000692.1 GCA_937880065.1 uncultured Ruminococcus sp. | reverse complement strand
GATGTTCTCCCCATAAATATTGCTAAGGATATTTATGCTGAAAATGAGGACTGTGACCCTCTTACAAAGATGTCGGATATTGATATCCGCATATGGCTTGAGGGCGACATTTATCTCAATGTTGACAAAATGAGTACAGCGGCAGGTCTTGAAGTACGTATGCCTCTCACAGACAGACGAATTTTCGATATTGCTTCACGTATGCCCTCTGAGCATAAAATCAACGAGGAGGCTAATAAAGCTGCTCTCCGTACTGCGGCTGCAAAGGTACTCCCCGAAGAAATCGCATTCCGCAAAAAGCTTGGATTTATCGTGCCTATCAGAATATGGCTTGCAGATGAGCGTTATAACGCTGATGTAAGAGCAAAATTTGATAGCGACACAGCTGCGGAATTCTTCAATGTTGAGGAAATCAAGGCAATTTTTGCTGATTATATCGGCGGAAATTCCGACAACTGGAGAAAAATCTGGACAATTTATACGTTCCTTGTATGGTACGATATTTATTTTAAAAACTGAGATTTATTGGATAATAGGGTTAAAAGCCCTATTATTCCTGTATAAAGGAGAAAAAAGATGTCAAATAAGGTAACTACACGTTTTGCACCGTCACCAACGGGATTTATGCACATAGGAAATCTGAGAACTGCTCTTTATTCCTATCTTCTTTCAAAGTCACAGGGCGGAAATTTCATTCTGCGAATTGAAGATACAGACCAGGAGCGACTTGTTGAAGGTGCTGTTGACGTAATTCTTGATACGCTGAAATCAACAGGTATCGAATATGATGAAGGACCTGCAAAGGACGGAGGTCACGGTCCTTACATTCAGAGCGAAAGACTTCCCATTTATAAGGAATATGCTGAGAAACTCATAGCTGACGGTCACGCTTATTACTGTTTCTGCTCAAAGGAGCGACTTGATTCTCTTAAAGATGAAAACGGAATCGGCGGTTATGACGGTTTCTGCCGTGATAAGAATTACACAGCTGAGGATGCTGCACGTCATAAGGCTGAGGGCGGCAATGTTGTAATTCGTCAGAAAATGCCTACAGAGGGCAAGACAGCATATGTTGATGTAGTTTACGGTGAAGTTGAAATTGACAATACTGAGCTTCGTGATCAGATTCTTATCAAGGATGACGGTTATCCCACATACAACTTCTGCCACATTGTTGACGATTATCTAATGGGCGTAACTCACGTTGTAAGAGGTAACGAATATCTCACATCAACTCCCAAATACTGCCTGCTCTATGATGCATTCGGCTGGGACAGACCGACATATGTTCACCTGCCATTGCTTATGGGTAAGGACGATGAGGGCAAGGTTTCAAAGCTTTCAAAGCGTCACGGTGCAGTAAGTTTCCACGACCTTGTAAATGACGGTTATCTCCCTGAGGCAATCGTAAATTATATTGCACTTCTTGGTTGGTGTCCTAAGGATACAAATGAGGAATTTTTCACAATGGACGAACTGAAAGCCAACTTCTCCATTGAGGGATTGAGCAAATCACCTGCTGTATTCGACTATGAGAAACTGAAATGGTTCAACTCCGAATACATCAAGAAGCTTCCCGAAGATGTATACGCTGAAAAGGCTCTGCCGATTCTTGACGGTATTTGCGAAAGCTACATTAACACA
>CALFMA010000691.1 GCA_937880065.1 uncultured Ruminococcus sp. | reverse complement strand
CAAGGAAGCGCAGAAGACCGCTATGTACCGCGATCCCACGATGGCAGGTGCAACGCTGGTCGGCGCACAGGCAGAGGCGATGAAGACCGCGGCAGGAAACTCCGCAGGCGCTATGACCGGCTTCATGGGCATGGGTATGGCAATGAATCAGGGCGGCATCAATGCACAGAATCTGTTCGCAATGGGTCAGCAGCAACAGCAGCAGGCTCAGCAGGCAGCCCCCGCTCCTGCAGACGGTTGGAAGTGCTCCTGCGGTGCTACGGCAACGGGCAAATTCTGTCCCGAGTGCGGTGCGAAGAAGCCCGAACCCAAGCCTCAAGGCGGCTGGACCTGCAAGTGCGGTGCTACAGCAACCGGCAAGTTCTGCCCCGAATGCGGCTCTCCGAAGCCGGCTGACGATGCTGGCTGGACTTGTTCCTGCGGTGCTGTAAACAAGGGTAAGTTCTGCGCAGAATGTGGTGCAAAGAAGCCTGCAGATGCTCCTCTCTACCGTTGCGACAAGTGCGGATGGGAGCCTGCTGATCCGAAGAATCCCCCAAAGTTCTGCCCTGAGTGCGGCGATATTTTCGATGATAACGATGCAAAGTGATCAGCAAATAAATAATTTGCAATAAATTATACAGCCGATATTCGAAGCGTCAAAGGCGACGATGCGGATGCTTCGCCATAAGAAGCATCTGTGCATATTTCGGATATCGGCTGATTCTATTATGGAGATATACAATGGGATTTTTAGATAAACTGTTTGCTAAAAAAATCTGCGACATATGCGGCGGTGAAATCGGTCTTCTCGGCAACAAAAAGCTTGAAGACGGCAACTGCTGCAAAGACTGCGCAAAAAAGCTCTCACCTTGGTTTGATGAAAGACGTCATTCAACTATAGAACAAATCAAATCACAGCTCGCTTACCGTGAGCAGAACGCAAAGGAGCTGGAGGGATTTTCTGCCGATGTAGTCATCGGTGACTATTACAAGATGTTCGTTGAACTGAAGGACGGTGTTCCGTATCGCTTCGTGGTTTCGGGTTCCGATGACTTCAAAGCGCAGAATGCCGATATTATTATGTTCAAAAATGTATCTTCATGTGATTTGAAAATTCGAGACAGCCGCACCGAACAGAAATACACAAACGACAAGAACGAGCGTGTAAGCTATAATCCGCCGCGATATGAATATCATTACGATTTCTATATCGAGCTCGGCATTGCAAACACCCCTTGGTTCGACGATATCAACCTTCGCATCAACCGTTCCACGCTGACACTGGAAACGGTGAGCAGAGGAAACAGCATATTCATCAAAGATTTCGATCCTATGCTCTATCCCGAGTACAGAGAACTCAAAGCGATGTGCGATGAAATCTGCAATTATGTATCCTGCGGTCAGAATGGTATTGTTTGCAGTTCTGCAGGAAATAATGCAAATCCTCAGACTGTCGAAACGGTACAGGAACAGCCTGCAGTAGCTGTTGCAAACACATGGAAATGTGAATCCTGCGGAAGTGAAAATACAGGCAAATTCTGCGAAGGATGCGGTGCACCGAAACCCGCGTCTGCAACCGCTTCTGCTTCGGGTTGGAAATGCTTCTGCGGTACGGTAAATGAAGGAAAGTTCTGTCAGAGCTGCGGCACTCCAAAATTTGCACCCGAGGATATTGAGTGCAGTAACTGCAGCTGGACGGCTGACACTTGGCATGAAGATGTGGGGGTGCCTGCAATGTGTCCGAACTGCGGTAAAGAGTTTAACTCGGACGATATTTCGTAAAGGAGAGTGTAGCCTTGACAGTCATACAAGAATATAAATGCCCATGCTGCGGCGGAGCAATCGAATTCGACAGCAAGCTGCAGAAAATGAAATGTCCCTACTGCGACAACGAATATGAGATGGAAACGCTTGCCTCCTTCGACGAGGTTCTGAGCAAAGAGCAGGCGGACAATATGCAGTGGGACTCCTCTGCCGGAAGTGAATGGGAAGACGGCGAAACAGACGGACTTCGTGTTTATGTCTGCAAATCCTGCGGCGGTGAGATCGTCGGCGATGATACGCTTGGTTCCACAGCTTGTCCCTACTGCGACAACCCTGTTGTACTTATGGGACAGTTTGCAGGAGATCTCAAGCCGGATTATGTGATCCCGTTCAAGCTTGACAAAGACGATGCGATCAAGGCGCTGAAAAAACACTACGGCGGCAAGAAACTGCTTCCCAAGGTATTCAGCTCTCAAAACCATATCGAAGAGGTCAAAGGTGTGTACGTTCCGTTCTGGCTCTTTGATGCAGATGCAGAGGCCAATGTACGCTATAAAGCTGCAAAAATTCGCACTTGGAGCGACAGCCGATATAATTATACCGAAACAAGCTTCTATTCCGTAGTCAGAGGCGGTTCCATCAGCTTTGCACAGGTTCCGGTAGACGGCTCCACAAAAATGGATGATGCTCTTATGGAATCCATCGAACCGTTCGACATGAGCGGTGCAGTTGATTTCCGGACTGCATATCTTTCCGGCTATCTCGCGGATAAGTACGATGTGGATTCCGAAACCAGCATTACCCGTGCAAATGAACGCATCAAGAAGAGCACCGAGGAAACCTTCCGTTCCTACGTGAAAGGCTATGAATCGGTTACCACCGAAAATTCATCGGTAAATTTACAGAACGGATCCGCCAAATATGCGCTGTATCCCGTTTGGCTTCTCAATACCACATGGCGAGGCAAGAAATATTCTTTCGCCATGAACGGACAAACCGGTAAACTTGTTGGAGATCTTCCCATGGATAAAGGGGCATATAAAAGATACTTTTTCATAGCAACAGTTGTCGGTACTGCGGCGGCAGTTGGTATTATGGCGATTCGCAATAAAATCGCCAAAAGCGCCTTAATGTCGGTAACAAACATCCCAAT
>CALFMA010000690.1 GCA_937880065.1 uncultured Ruminococcus sp. | reverse complement strand
TCAAGAAGTATGCTGCGCGTGGAATGCAGTTGCCACAGGCACAGCGCATAGTTGAGCGTGCCGTGGTGGGTAAAATCGGGAGTAAGATTCTCGCAAGTTCGGGAACGCAGGGACTTGTCCTTGGAAATTACAAAAGTAGCAGGAACCAATGCAGATAAGTATCGAGATTTGAAACTTACCAAATATATTCCTGATATTGATTGACCAGCTCAATATACTTATTAACCTCTTCTGTATGCTCTGTCGAAGCACTGATGCCCCAAAATATTTTTACTTCCGCAACACCACCCTGTTCATTAAGAACAACAGATTCGAAGAATGTGCCTTTATGAGTTTCAAGTTCACAGGTATAACCTATCTTATGAAACAGTTTTGCAACATTCTTGTGGTTATCTCTTGCAAGAAATCGTACAGCTGAATCCATCGTTTTAACGAAGTTATCAACCGGATTGTAATTCACACACATCATCCCCCTTTATTTATTACTAACTCAATTATATTTTACTATCATATAAATATGGTATCAATAGCGGTAGAGTTTATTTTGATTATTATTCGTAAATCTGAATTATTGATATGATAATTAAATTTTCATACGACTAATAATATAATAGTTCTTCAATATCGTATTCTACCCAATCAAAAGTAACATTACGTTCCTCGAACAATTCAAACAAGTAACCCACAAGTCTAATTACTTGTGTTACAGTGCAATTCTGATAGCATTCAGGATCTATGCCTTCCAAAGACACAGTAAGCTCATCCATAATGTAATTATATCTGTTTACAATCGCAAGAGCTCCTTCGAACGCATCAAAAACCCTAAAAGATAAATAATCAAGCTGAACAGGAGTTAACGTATCGAGAAATGTGGGTATTTCCTACCATTTTGTTTCGTCTAACTGTGCAAGTTCAGCAAAATCAACACATCTTGCAGTCATCTGAAGTGAAGAGCCTACTTTTCCATACTCGATATAGCTAATATGATACAAAAGATTTACAGCTTCATCATTTGTTGCGCATTGAATTGTTAAGTCATTTTCTGTTTTGCCATAATACACAGACTTTTCATCAATAGGCTTGAGCTTTCTGACATAATTATCATTTGTGTTTTCCGAAATATCATCAGAAGGTATGTTTATATCTGATATTTGCTTGGATAATGAAGAAATCTCATTCTGAAGCTCAGAAATTGTGTTAAGAGTATCCTGTTTGAATTCAAAAAAAGAAGTAGCAAGTATAAACACCATCAGCATAAACATAAGGCATACGAACATCTTCATCATTACTGTTCTGTATTCTTTCTTTTTTCTTTCGATGACAGCTTGTTTGCTTTCTTTTTGCTTCGAAACAAGCACTTTTGGTTCATCATTTGTGGGTGGTCTTTTATTAGCCGACTTTGATTTGTTGTTATGGATGTGCATAGGTCTAATATTTGAATAGTTGAACTCATCCGTGTTATAAATAATGCATGATATATCATCAGAAATACGCACTTTCTCAATGTGTCTGCGTTTAACAAGTTCTTCCAGGTCTTTATTTGTTCTTGCTTCGAAAACTTCCGCAAGATGATGTGCATCAAAAGACTGATTGTACGGCACAAGATATGCTTCAGAAAAGCCGTCGGTAGAAAGAATAATCTTTTTGTAATCTGATGCTTTGAGGCGAAAAACCCTCATACGATGAACTTGATCCTCATCTCCTGCAGCATATACACTACCATTAGGTGCATTATCCGGATACGAGATGACTGTTGCGGTTATTTTGCCTTCTGTATTCGGCTGAGCAAATACAGCTCCATCTCCTGCATGAATAATAGTAATGTTTTCATTACTGGTTCTTACGCAGGCGAGAAATGTTGATGCAAAATCATCAAGCTTACTTGCAGGAAACTTATCGTTCAGTTGTTTGAGCGATTCCTGAATCCGGAACGTGTTACGATGCCGGACTTTGATATTGACTTCTGTTATGTAAGACGTCAGGAAGTAATTGATTATGTTATCTCGAAGTACGGTGCTGACCATGTGGCACAGATAGTCACCTTTGGTACTATGGCTGCAAGAGCGGCAATCCGAGATGTGGGCCGTGTGCTCGGACTTCCTTATGCAACGGTTGATGAAGTTGCAAAGCTTATACCTAACGAGCTTAAAATTACAATTGACAAAGCATTGAAGTCAAATGATTTCAGACACTTATATGATACTAATGAGGATGTCAGACGCCTTGTTGATATTGCAAGGCAGGTTGAAGGTATGCCAAGACACACATCTACCCATGCAGCAGGTGTTGTCATCACAAGAGATCCGGTTTCGACATATGTACCCTTGGCGGTCAATGACGAAAGTGTTGTCACTCAGTTCACAATGGTGACACTTGAGCAGCTGGGACTTCTCAAAATGGACTTTCTCGGTCTGCGAACACTGACTGTCATTAATGATGCTGTCAGGATGATTAAAAGAGCAAACCCTGATTTTGATATGTTACCGACGAAAAAACCTTTGAAATGCTCTCTATGGGCAGAACTGATGCTGTGTTCCAGTATGAATCTGCAGGCATGAGGAGTGTGCTGTCAAGACTTAAGCCACAGAGCCTTGAAGATCTGATTGCTGTTATTTCTCTTTATCGTCCCGGTCCTGCCGATTCAATCGACACTTATATTCACAACAGACACAATCCGCAGGATACAGTGTATAAATCAGAGCTTTTGTGTGATATT
>CALFMA010000689.1 GCA_937880065.1 uncultured Ruminococcus sp. | reverse complement strand
TATTGCATGCGCTAAATTTGAAGAAAAATTTCATAAAGCAATAAATGATGACTTAAATATTCCTTTAGCAATGGGAATAGTTTGGGAAATTGTTAGAAATGAGAAAAAAAGATGAAAAGATACAAAACTTTTTATATACGACAGTAATATTTATTATTGTATTTGTTTTAGTTGCTATGTCTGTGGGACTTCTGCACATACTATTGCGAAAAAAGACAAATATAAGTGCAATTGCCATGCTTGGGGGAGCATTGTCCCTATCCGTTGCCTTTCTGTGGAAAACAGAAAATTATTACTATTGCATAGCATTTATTGTCCTCTCAGCTGTTGTAGCAGGATTCTGCTATAATTACGGCGGCTTCAAATTTATGGAGTATCTGCCGAAAAAGGCGATATACGGCTTTATTGTGCTGATGACTTTGTGTATGGCGGCATTTATATCCGTATTCTCAATTTTCAAGCACCTTGTATACTGGTCAGCTACATTTGACTTTGGTATTTTCTTACAGATGTATCACTATATGGCTGAAACCTTTGAACCCCTTTCCACCTGCGAAAGAGATAAGCTTTTATCCCATTTTGCAGTTCACTTTTCACCCATATTCTACGTACTTCTGCCTGTATATTATATATTCCCCTCGGCAAAAACGCTGTTTATCTGTCAGGGAGTTCTTGCAGCAAGCGGTGCAATTCCTCTTATGCTTATCTGCAAAAATAAGAAGTTCGGTAATCTTGAAATTATTTCCTTTTCAATTGTATACCTTTTCAGCTGTGCAATTGTAGGACCTTGCTTCTATGATTTCCACGAAAATGCATTTCTGCCGCCCCTGCTTATGTGGTTCTTCTATGCCATTGAGAAGCGTAAAACCGTGCTTATGTACGTGTTTATGGTACTTCTCCTTATGGTAAAGGAAGATGCGGCTCTGTATGTTGCACTTATCGGCTACTACTGCATATTTGCAATGGAAAAGAAACGTCATGGAGCAATTATTTTCTCCGTATCCGTTATATACTTTGTTGTTGTAACAGGTCTTATGTCGAAATTCGGCGAGGGAGTAATGACTTCACGAACATACGGAAATCTTATGGTTGACCACAACGGCGGACTTGGCGAAGTTGTAAAGACAGTTATTCTCAATCCAGTATACTTTATTACTCAATGCATAAGCGAGGAAAGCTTCAAATTCTTCCTTATGATGCTGCTTCCTCTCGGTTTCCTGCCCCTTATTTCGAAAAAGCTTTCAAATTACTTCCTTGCAGCACCTTTCATTCTTACAAATCTTGCGTCGGGATACCACTATGCACAGGAAATCGGTTTCCAGTACGTATTCGGCACAGCAACCTGCCTTATTTACTGTGCACTTATCAACTACGATGACATTAAGGCGAAAAATAAGCAGTTTATTCCCGTGTTTATGAGTGTTGCTACATTGTGTTCATTTGCATCTATGCAGAGCGGAAAAACAACTGCTATGGATGTTTATATGGGCGACCCGAAAAAATTCCAGCTTCGTGATGAGGTTCTTGCGGAAGTTCCCGAGAATGCATCAGTTGCGGTATTTGATTCATTTACCCTTACACGACTTGCACAGCGAAAAGAAGTTTATCTGCTTTCCGACGGCAATTTGAATAAGCCCCTTGATTATGATTTCATTGTTCTGAAAGACGGCTACAGCGACCACGAATGGCTCAATGAAATAAGGGCAAAGCTTCCCGAAAACGGCTATCTTGTTTACAGCGATGTAGAGGGCAGCGAAGTGACAATATATGTTAATTCAGATTATAAAGGAGAAGAATAATGGAAAAGAAAAATGACGTAATATCAATAATTGTTCCCTGCCATAACGAGCAGGAGGTACTTCCTTTCTTCCTTGAGGAGGTTGAAAAGGTTTACAATGAAATGCACAAGAAATACAACACGGAATTTGAGTACATCTTCATTGACGACGGTTCCAAGGATAAGACACTTGAACTCCTCAAAGGCTACGCCAAGGAAAACAGCAGAGTAAACTATATTTCATTTTCCAGAAATTTCGGCAAAGAGGCAGGAATGTATGCGGGTTTACAGCACGCTACAGGCGACTATGTGGTAATCATTGACGCTGACTTGCAGGACCCTCCTCATCTTATGGACGAGATGTACAAAACTCTCATTGAAACTGATTATGACTGCGTGGCTTCATGCCGTGTTGACAGAAAGGGCGAGTCGAAAATTCGTTCTGCTTTTGCCCATATGTTTTATAAGATTATAAGAAAAATTTCAAAGGTTGATATTGTTGACGGAGCAAGAGATTTCCGTATGATGACACGTCAGATGGTTGACGCAATTGTTTCCCTCGAAGAATACAACAGATTTTCCAAGGGAATTTTCGCATGGGTAGGCTTTAAAACAAAGTGGATTCCCTTTGAGAATATCAACCGCAAGGCAGGTACTACAAAGTGGAGCTTCTGGGGACTTATGCTCTATGCAATTGACGGTATACTGGCATTTTCCACAGCACCCCTTGCCCTTTCCGCTATTCTCGGAATTGTGCTTTGCTGCGTTGCCATTATAATGATTTTCGTAATCATTGCAAAAACTCTTATTTTCGGCGACAAGGTTGCGGGCTGGCCGTCAACCGCCTGCATTATCTGTTTCACAGCAGGTATGTCAATGTTCTGCAACGGAATTATCGGTCTTTACGTTTCAAAGACTTATTCCGAAGTTAAAAGACGTCCGCAGTATATCATAAAGACAAAGAAAGTCAATAAAAAGTAATTATAAAGGAATGATTGAAAATGGCAAAGTATGATTACAAATCGGTAGAAAAAAAGTGGCAGAAGTTCTGGGAGGAAAATGAAACTTTCAAGACAGATGTCTGGGATTTCAGCAAGCCCAAGTTCTATGCCCTTGATATGTTCCCTTATCCGTCAGGTGTAGGTCTTCATGCAGGTCACCCCGAGGGTTATACTGCAACTGATATTGTTTCACGTATGAAGCGTATGCAGGGCTACAATGTACTTCACCCAATGGGATATGACTCATTCGGACTTCCGGCTGAGCAGTATGCCGTTACAACAGGTAATCACCCCAACGGCTTTACACAGGAAAATATCAAGACTTTCTCCACACAGCTGAAAGAACTTGGCTTTGACTATGACTGGTCAAAGGTAATTGCTACATCTGACCCTGAGTTCTACAAGTGGACACAGTGGATTTTCAAGCAGCTTTACGAGGACGGCTATGCAAAATATATTGATATGCCCGTAAACTGGTGTGAGGAACTGGGAACAGTTCTCTCCAATGACGAGGTTATTGACGGTAAATCCGAAAGAGGCGGCTACCCCGTTGTTCGTAAGAATATGAAGCAGTGGGTTATTGACCAGCCTG
>CALFMA010000688.1 GCA_937880065.1 uncultured Ruminococcus sp. | reverse complement strand
AAAACTAGTAGAAGTACAATTATAAATATTGATCAGGTATCAGAATATGATAAATCAACCAATGAAATAATATTTGCAAATGGTGAAAAGCAGTTTCAGATTGACTATGTAAGGGTATATGAAAATACGGAGTCTGATTTCGTTCCATCCGAAATCAAATCTGCCGCACTAAAATCATATATGGAAGGCTCTGCCGCAACATTGACAAATAAGGATAACTGCACAGAATTTGCAATAGAAAATGTAGGAACTCTTGAATACAGCATTTTAGGAATTATTCCTGCACAAAATGTCAAAGCAGGCGAGGAGTATACCCTTTCATTTGGTATCAATTCCACAGCTGAGAGAGAAGCTATTGTAACAGTTGAAGATACGGCATACAACAGATACCTTGACAAGAAAATTGCCCTTATGAGCGATATACAGCGATTTACATATGATGTAAAATTTGAAAATGATATGTCAGCGGATATTAAATTCCAGCTTGGAAATATCGGCGAGGCATCAACCGTTGGACCACACAAAATTGTAATTTCCGATATAAAATGGGAGAAAAAAACTCGTGGGGGATTAGCAGGAGATGCAAACAATGACGGAATTGTTTCAACAGCTGACCTTGTTTTATTCAGCAGACGACTTCTCGGAGATGCTGTTACAGTAATGAAAAATAACTGCGATTTATATAAAGATGACCGATTTGATGTTTATGACCTTATTAAGTTAAGGGAAATATTGATAAAAGAGGAATGAATATGAATTATACTATACGTGAATTAGAAAATAAAGATTTTCAGCAGCTTATGGAACTTTATACTCACCTCCATGAAAAAGATATTCCCGAAATGGACGAGCGAGTTTCTTCTGTATGGGAAACTATTCTTGCTGACAAAAATCATCATATTATTGTTGCCGAATTAAACGGAAAAATCATTTCCTCCTGCGTATGCGTCATAATTCCCAATCTTACGAGAAATCAGCGTCCATATGCCTTCGTGGAAAATGTAGTTACACATTCGGATTTTCGTGGAAAAGGCATAGCCACTGCCTGTCTGAACTATGCAAGAGAA
>CALFMA010000687.1 GCA_937880065.1 uncultured Ruminococcus sp. | reverse complement strand
ATTATTATAGCACATCTTTCGAATTTATGCAAGTTTTAGGTTTAACAGAATACTACTTCTGTTTAAAATTAAATGATATATCAGTAACACAATCGTTAATACACAAGCAATAAATCTTTATGTCCTCATTCTCATAATTAAAAGAATAAAATTCAGTCTCATCTTCCCATACATCACTATAAGATTCCAGAAATGAAAGTCTGTCAAAAACTCGTTCTATATTATCGCCAATAGTCACTCCATTAAAAGAAACAGGGAATACGTAATCTTTATTCAGATCCTGCATAAATGCCATTCCACCAATCGGAGAATCGGATATATCAGCAATATTCTGACAATCATAGAGTCTGACATTCACGACTGTTTTCCCATAATATGAGAGATAACAGCTTCCTGTTTTCTTGTCCTTGTCATACTTTAACTTATATTCTTCAGTATCAATAATTTCAAAACCCTCACCAAGCTCATTAATGGTGCATGGATAAGAGAACTGTTTGCCATTTATATAAAATGAATTGCAGATTTTTTCAGTATCCCATTCCTCTTTAGGTGCGATTACAGGCTCTATATCGTGAGCTTTATTCAATCTTTCCATTGCTTCAGCAGGTATGTCAGTGATTGTTGAACTTCCGCTTTGTGATAAATCGGATTTACTATCACACCCACAAACGCTGCCTGTCAACATCAGCGAGCAGAGAAACAGACTAAGTATTTTTCTTTTCATAAATATTCTCCCCTTATTAATAATCGTATTATCAGTTAGCATTATATTACTAAAATACCACATTAATCCGTTATCTTATTATATCGAATATTTATATAAAATGCAATATGCTTTTTAAAAATCCACCTTATTCCATCTCTGACAACATTTGTTATAAAAATCAGTCTTGAACACTAATCAGTATTATGATATAATATAACAGCAAAGAAATGTTTTTTATAAAATTTTAAAAACTATGTTACCTTTTTCCGAAAATTGATACTAATAGATATAAGCAGCTTATAATTACAGAATTGAGGAGGTGTTAATAACCGTGGGCGACTTTGAAGAATTATACCATTTATACTACAGCTATGTATATCATTACATATTGAAACTAACAGATTATCATGATAATTTAGCCGAAGAAATAACTCAAGAAAGTTTTTATCAGGCATATCTGTCATTGAAACGATTTCGAGGTGACTGTTCTATAAAATCATGGCTGTGTCAGATAGCCAAAAACACATATTACAATTACATGAAAACTCATTCGAAAGAATCTTGCATAGAAGATGCTATTCTTACTAAACACGATAATATGAACCTTGATACAATGACAGAAAATAAACAGCTGATAATTCATATAAAAGAGATAATTTCAAATTTAGACGAAAGAAGCCAAAGTGTTGTGATGTATCGTCTATTTGATGAACTACCGTATAAGGAAATAGGAAAATTGACGGGTATCAGAGAAACAACAGCCAAGGTTATATTTTCAAGGGCGAAAATTAAAATTAAACAACAGTTAAAGGAGATTTATGGTTATGAAATATAAATGTGATATGATACAGGATTTGATGCCTCTTTGTCTGGATAATGCAGCTTCCGAATCAAGTGAAAAAACAGTAATAGAACATCTTTCGGAATGTAAAAATTGTTCAGAATATTATAAATCACTCAGCAAGGAATTAATTTCCATAGAAGAACATAAAGATGAAAAATATATTCATTTAGCAGCTAAAATACGAAAAAGAAAATTTGTAACCACCACTTTAATTGGACTATTCGTCGGATTATTCTGTTTTATTTGCCTGAATTATGCAAACGGTTACCGTTTAAATTCCAAGTCTGCCGCTGATTTAAGCGGACGATTAAATGAAACATCTGAAATCATCTCCTGCTATAAATGGAAAGATAATTATCATTTCTATATTTATGATAGTTCCAGCTGTTTTGATGTTGTTTCAGTTGAAAAAACATTATTGGGCTGGAAAAGTCACGACAACTGGTTAAACTGGCCTAAATGGAGTATGTATGACAAAAATATCGGTATTGAAACAACCGGTGAATTATATGCTTACTATTATGATGAAGGTGTACAATTGTTCCCGATTATTGCTTATGATGAAAACATAAAAACAGTTGAAGTAACTTGTTTCGGTCAAAAACAAACAAAGGAAGTCCATACAGGAAAATTGCTGCTCTTTACTTTCGATGCAATCAATGCAGAAACTAATGAAATAAATGCTACCGCTTATGATGAAAATGGAAACAGCATCTATTATTACAACAATACCCAAGAATTCCCACTTTGGATTTCTTCTCAATCCCTGTTTTAAAATACAGAACTTTTAAACATAAATGCGACACCTCACAGAAACCGACTCTGTGAGATGTCGCATTTGACTTTTCTTTGTGAATCTATGAATTCTAAAGCTTATGCTTATCAACAATAAAATTCCTTATACCACTCCGCAAAGGCACGTAATCCCTCACGGATAGTAATTTTCGGTGTGAAACCGTAGTCATTATATCGTTTTCAGAAAACTAATTCAATATGATAGTTATTAAAGCATTAATCTCTTTTGAAGATATCTCTTGTATATACTTTATCAAAAACATCGTCAAGACAAGTATCATAACGATTGGCTATAATAGCATCAGACATAGTTTTGAATTTTTTCAGATTATTAACTACTACACTTCCAAAAAATGTTTCTCCATCTTTAAGTGTAGGCTCATAAATCACTATCTTTGCACCCTTAGCCTTAATACGCTTCATTACGCCCTGAATAGAGGACTGGCGGAAATTGTCAGAGTTGGATTTCATTGTAAGACGATATACACCTACAACAATATTCTTTTCAGAATTTGCATTCCAATCACTATTGTCGCTATAACTATAATAACCTGCTTTATTAAGCACACGGTCAGCAATGAAATCCTTACGTGTACGGTTGGATTCAACAATAGCAGACATCATATTCTGTGGCACATTCTGATAGTTTGCAAGAAGCTGCTTTGTATCCTTTGGCAGACAGTATCCGCCATAACCAAAGCTTGGATTGTTGTAGTAATCGCCAACACGTGGGTCAAGGCACACACCCTTGATAATATTTGCTGTATCAAGATTTTTTACTTCTGCATAGGTGTCAAGCTCATTGAAATAGCTTACACGAAGTGCAAGATATGTATTTACGAAAAGCTTTGTTGCTTCTGCTTCTGTAGTTGCCATAAAGAGCATAGGAATATCTGTCTTAACCGCACCTTGTCTGAGAAGTGAAGCAAAAATTTTAGCCTGCTCCATATTATTTTCATCAGAGCCAACGATAATACGGCTGGGATAGAGATTATCATAAAGAGCCTTACTCTCACGGAGAAATTCAGGGCTGAAAATAATATTGTCCATACCAAGCTTTTCACGAACCTGCATTGTATATCCAACAGGAATTGTGGATTTGATAACAATTGTAGGTTTGTTTTCTCTGCTCTCTGTAACGGATTTAATGAGTGACAATACACTTTCAACAGCGGAACAATCAAAGAAATTTGTCTTGGGGTCATAGTTTGTAGGAGCAGCTATAATAATAAAATCAGCGTCCTTATATGCGGATTCAGCGTCTGTAGTTGCTACAAATGAGAGATTTCTCTCCTCGTGTTCAGCAAGATATTTTTCGATATAATCATCCTGTATAGGTGAAGTCCAGTTGTTAAGCTTTTCAACCTTTTCAGGAACAATATCAACTGCTGTTACATCGTTATGCTGTGAAAGAAGTACTGCGAGGGATAAGCCGACATAGCCTGTACCTGCTACTGCAATTTTCTTACGCTCAACTGCTTCAACAGCAATTTTGTCATCCTCAAATAAATCTGAATAGTTAAAATCAAGAACTTCTGACAACGCAAGAAGCTGGTCAACAGAGGGTGTATAGTCCTCTGCTTCAAGTCTTGATAAAATTGAACGGTTTATGCCTGTACTTTCAGAAAGAGCTGTCTGGGAAATACCAAGTGCCTTTCTTTTACCTGCTACTGTTTCAGCAAGCTTATTCAATGCTAAATGTTTCATAATTTCCTCCTATTTTAATATTGTCGCTATCAGCAACAATAAAGCTTCATTTGCTATATATTAATTATAGCAAATGAAGCTTGTAATGTCAATAGGTTTGGTGTAAATAAATGCAGAAATATTTCAAATCAATAAATATTCAATAAAATTGTGTTGCTAACAGCAACATTAAATCTTTTCAGGTATATTAATCCTCTTGCGTTAGAATCTCCATAGCTCTACCATACTTTTCATCATATTAATCTCTGTTCAGTGATTTTCTTAAAAAACATGAACAAGAACGAAATTTCGTAAGTGAGTTTTTAACGGTACCTTTAATTATTCCTGGAACACTTCTCCGCATCAATAGCAATAACAAGCATAAGTGCGTAAATTGCGTCCTGCTGATTATAAATATCAATTACATATGTATCAGTCCATTTCCAAATTTCCTTTGAAACACTGGCAACACTCTGCCCTGTATAATCAACGATATTATAATCCCATTCAAACCAGTTACCCTCAACATGCCAGCCGTTGTAATCAATATTGTATTTGGGAATGAACAAAGAAAGCTCTCTGCTTATACAACCGACATATTTCTGCTCAAGATACATTTCAAATTTTGGAAGTAACGTCAGTATTTTCTCCTTCACACTACCAACTTCATTTCCATATGCGTCGTAGATTTTGAGTAAATGTCCCCATGAAAGCTGTCCCTTGACGACAAACACGGTATTTCCGGACTCATCATATATATCGTAACTGTCAAACCATGAGAACATACGTTGTTTAAATATTAATTTCATAATTTTCCCCCTGTAATACTTTTAAATTTCTCCCGTCAAAATCTCCATAGCTTTGCCATACTTTTCATCCCATTTATTCAGCTTTTCAGCAGATACAGCGGAACTGTCAACAATTCTGCTTCTGTCCATATTGTGTGCTAAATCAGCAAGCTTAACCTTTTTTGCAGTAGGATTATCCTTTATTCTGCGGACATATTCAAAATAATCCGTATCTTTTTCATGGGTCAGAAGCTTTAAGGCTTCAATTACCTCCTGCGGAAAATTCTTTGCAAGTTCGTCAAGTGTAACTTCTGTATCCTCCGCTACGTCGTGGAGCAGGGCAACACAGCATGAAATCTCGTCGTCCATTTGCTCCGCTAAATGATATGGGTGGAATACGTATGGCATACCATTGCAGTCAGTCTGTCCATGATGTGCCGCATACGCTATCTGCATTGCTTTTTGGGTTAGTTTTGTGTATATCATTTTTTTGCTCCTTTCAGCATACTATTATTTCTTTGCAACAAAATAAAACCTATGAATATTTCCGCAGACAAAGCCATTCTTTACAATCTCTTTTTCTACTTCAAGCAGTTTGGCACAACAACGATCAACGGAAAAATCTACAAATTCCCACTCAATAATTTTAGCAAACCATACAAGTGCCGCTGTGTCATAAAAAGTTATAGGACGATACGCCTCACCCTGCTCCAATATTGTAAATCCTGCTTTTTCAAAAAGTTCAATCTGCGATTTCGGATTATGTCCTGAAAAAGATTTTTCACAATCAGGCAAAAGCATTTCCACAAGTTCATGGTCATTATCCTCGCCGACTTGTTGAGTTATAAACAGACCGTTCGGCTTTAGTATGCGGTATATCTCGTTTGCGTCATAGCTGCCGTGACGGTTAATAACCACATCAAATCCTGAATCCGCAAAGGACATTTTTGAATAGTCACTCATTTCGTGAAAATCAATGCCAAGACTGCCAAGCTTTTCTCTGCACAACTCAACATTAGGAAAATAACCCTCCGTTGCACTTGTAAGCTGATAGGGATGCTCCAAAGATAGCAGAAACTCTCCTCCGCCTGTGTCTATGTCAAGTATACGATGATTATCACGCATATATCGCTTTATAACAGCTTCATAGTCCCACGGCAGCGAATCTTCGTCGGAGTTAAATTTGCCCTCAATATAACTGAAATCCCAACCTATGATTTTTGCCTTTTCTTCTTCCTGTTTCCATTTGTTTAATAATTCGCTTGTATTCATTTTAAACTACTCCTTTATTATCAAATTCATAAAGTGCAGTCTGACAGCTGTTACTCAGTGCATTTGCCGTCTTTATAACTGCACTGAGTAGATATCTCGTTTTATCACAATTTCAACTCCCTTTTCATACTGCTTAATCAGCCTTATTTTTCAATATTCTGCCATAAATCTCCCTGCCTGTCAAAAAGCAAGCAAGTCCGAATATAGTTGAAATAACCAATACAATATATCCTGATTTGGTTATTCTGCCGCTTTCTGTATATAAATCATTTCCTTTTCCTAAAAGCTTTATCATATCTTAAACCATTCCTTTTTTTATAATCATATTACATCTGCCCCACAATTCATCTTTATAGGCAAATACGTCAGCATCTGTGTATCTCTCTGCAAAACCAACACTTTCATAACATTTCTTTGCTCTTGTATTTTCTGTAAATACATTGAGGTGAACAGCATCTGCTTTTGTAATATCAAACGCATATTCAAGGGCAAGCCGAATCATAGTTTTTCCGATTCCTTTCCCACGTTGTGCAGGGTCTACCATTATGAATTTCAACATTCCCTCATTGGTATCTGGATTTAAGGAATAACAGAAAAAGCCTATTATTTCGTCGCTATCATCAACTGCAACATGAGGAATATCTCCGTATTCTTTCCATATCTCTGTCATTATAGCTGTAAAATTCACCTTATTCAAGGGATATTCAAAACGATTAGCACACCACATAGCGTGTGTTCTCTCATCGGTAATCCAGTTTTTAATTTTATCAAAATCACGATTTAATATAAATGGTCTTATTTTCATAATATTTCTCCATTTCATCTGTTTACATGGTTAGATACTTATAATTTTTTTAATTCATCTACAAGAAAATCATGGTTATAATTTTCTCTGTATTCCTTTATCATTATTTTTATTACCTTTTCGGGCTTTTTTGCATCCGCTAAAATTAAAGGGATATTATGTACTGCATCACAAAGCTGTACGAATTGCTGTTCATTTTCGTAAACACGCAGCATTTCTTCAAATATTGCTGAAAGTATGTTATAATACGAAATATGCTTTATAATGCACAGGTTTGCTGTATAGATATTGTCAACTGTTACCCACAGCATACTATCTCCGTTGTTGTAAAATGGTCTGATAATTTTTCTGATTGTATTATTATCAAGCTCATTTTTTATCGGAGCATTCATATAACTAATAATCTGCTCTGTCGGTATCAGATAATTCTTGAATTTTTCCGGAAAACTTCGAAAATTCACAATATATGCATATACATCATAGAAATCATAATTTGTCAGCAGCATTTATCATTTCCTTTTCCTAAAAGCTTTATCATATCTTAAACCATTCCTCTTTATAAGCAAAAATTCACAATGCCATATACCAGATGACATACAGTAAAACATACAATCGGAAAAACCGCTAAAATATTTCTTCTATCAAGTGCAAAGAAGAAAAACGCAAAGCACGGCGGCAATGTCAATGCCATAATTACAAGTGGGGATATATTGCCGCAATAGTACAATATCCACCCTGCAAAATAGATAATTATTGATATAATTGCCGCTATAATAAGCGGTGAAAACTTTAATTTTTTCCTCTCTTGGTTTATCAGCACGCACAACATAGTAGCGAATAACACTTGACAAACTGAACCTATCACATCAATAATCGGGGTTATTGATTCTTCCCTTAATATATCATTTGGAGCAGGTACTGCCGACCAAATAAAAGTTGGAATCATCACAATTAAGAATTTGACAACCCCCATATATCAAAACCGAATTTGTATTTTCTCAGCATTTTCACCTCGCTGTTGAAACTTCATCAATATCATAAATATATTTAAACTGTACAAGCTCCTGCGAATCCTTTTGCTGTCCTTCCAGTTCATCTTTAAGAGTATTATTTTCATCAATAATGAAATAAATGCACCTACAGCCATATTCAGCGGCTTTTGGCATAAAATAATCAGCTACCCACTTTGTATCTTCGGGTATATTCTCAAATCCGTCACGTGTATCAGCAACATAATCGCATTTGTATTGTTTTATAATGTCAAGAGCAAATTCTAAAGGTTTTCTGTAATCCTCCATACAGCAGAATTTCTTCCATTTTACAAATACGATGTTGTACGTTTCATTATAATTAACATCGCAGTATTCAGATAAATACATTTTATTTCCTCCGTGAATTTCAATATTAAATGCAATAGTCTAATTCAGTAGGCAAATCGTTCCAAAGAGCTGTTCTTGTCTTATTATTTTTCAGCTTTTCCAAAATCTTCACGTCAGGAGCAGGATAAATGACTAATCCGTCCTCCTCGCCCTTTTCAGTACGAACAAGATAGGCAAGCTGTTCTTCGTCAATTGAAAACTGTGCATTTATTTTCCCCTTATTTCCTCTTGCGTCAAGACGTATCCATTTTTTGTACTCATTGAGATATACGCCGTTTAATCCGTGATACACAAGAACCGGAGATGTTTCATCGCCAAAAGTCAACTTTTGATAACAAAATCCCGTTGGTATGGATTTGCAACGCAACAAAGCTGCAAGTAAATGAGATTTTGCAAAGCATATACCATGCCTTGCTCTTAATACCTCAGAAGCGGAACAGGTTATCATATCTTCATTTATGTCCGCCGAGTGAGAAACCTCATCTCTTACAAACTCAAAAGCCGCTTTTATGTATTCCGTTTCGCTGTCAGCCTTTTTGTATAATTCGTCAGCAAGTTGTGTAATAGCTTCATCGCTGTAATCAATCACATCATCTTCTTTTAAATAGTCCGCTAAACTGGTGGTATATGGAATTATTTTCATATCTAATCAACCCTTTCAAATTTAAGAAAATTGCAACATTAAGACTGTAAGTTTATACTGCATGAAAAAACTTTACAGCAAAAAATCTCTGCTTATTTTATAAAATTCATCCTGATTTGTAATCATAGCAGGATGACCGCCTGAATTGAATAAATGGATTTTGCCATGACCTATCTTTTGTATCATATCTTTGTAAGTGTTTTCAAGATAATCATCAGCTATAGCAGACATAAATTCATCTTCCTTACTACCAATCAACAGAATATCCGCTTTAAGCAAATTTAAGGACTTATGAAAAAAACGTCCTATTTCTTTTTCGTGTTGTATAATTGCAGCTGTGTCATTATCCACTATCTGTTCCCAATCCGAACCATGCATATACGAATAAAACATTCGTGCATTATTGTCTGCTTTAGCGTTGGCTCTATCTGTCAATAAATTTTCAGTAAATATTTTATTCGGTTTCTCACCCTCGAAGCTATCAGCAACTACCTTGCCAACAAGTTCCGAAGCTTCTAACGCAACATTAAGTGCAACCATTGCACCGCCGCTGCTGCCTATTATATTTACATCTGAATATTTTTTCTCCTTTAGGAATGCTATAACCTGCATAGCTTCATAAAACCACAAATCAACAGGAAATTCATTTAATCTGTCTGATTTTCCGTGACCTAATAAATCTAATAATATGACATTGAACTCCTGCTTATATCTGTCCGCAATCTGTGCATACATATTCGATGAAGCAGTATTTCCGTGAAGAAAGAGCAAAGGTTTCCCTATACCAAATTCATTGTAATATATACGTTTATTATCAAAAGTAAAATAACTCATTTTAATTCCTCGCAGACATTAGTTTTTATTACATTTTTTGTATTATATGCAAAACTAATTGTTGCTAATAGTAACAAAATCTCATTGATGTTTTGCTATACACCTGATAATTCCCTCTGAATACGTATTTATTTACTTTTCTTTACAAACATTATTTCGTTCGTTTGATTATCATTAAAAACGATAGCCACATCAACACTATCGGAAATATATTCTACCAATGATTTCCAGTCACCAACCGATTTGTTATACGGCTCTCCAAGTCGGTCAATCATGGTGTCAATATCAACATCACAGGATGCACCGTCAATTTTCAAATTTGCAAGTTGTTCATCTTCAATAATCAGCACGACCACTTCTTTGTCATTGTTTTGCTCTGTTTTTTCTCCGTCTATCCCGACAGATGCAACTTTATTTCCTTGATATAACAAATCATAAAAAGTATAGTCTGTTTCGCTGAAATAGAAACCATTACCAAGTGTAAAATTGTCACTAAGGTCCTTAAACTTACACGGAAAAGATATTGGCATTTCGTGAAATTTCATTTTTTTAAGAAAATCTAACGACTTATCAAAAGATTGACTTTCAGATAAATCTTCTTTGTCCGATACTATTTGTATTTCTGACTTTGAATCATTATCAGATTTTGATGATGTTTTTATCTCGCCTTGATTTTTACATCCTGCCAACATAACCGAGCAGAAAAACAGACTAATACTTTGTAAAATCTAAATCTTGATAACAGGATACAAATGTTTAAGTTTGGTTCT
>CALFMA010000686.1 GCA_937880065.1 uncultured Ruminococcus sp. | reverse complement strand
ACTATCGTAAATTTCGTACCGAAATTGCGGACACAGCACGCTGTGTCCCTACAAATTATATCTGCCGCACACATAGCTAACGGCTTAAAAAAGTCAGCTTTGTTCGCTGAGCATTATGGAAACTCTGTTCTGTATGATTTCCGCACATTCTTCGGCAGAGCAAGCACCTGCGAAATATCGGGAAATTTCCTCATTGACAATGCTGTTGATACTGCTATCGTAATTCCCCGAAATTGCACTTGTGATACTGCGGACAAATGCTTCGTATTTCTCCTGTTCAGCCTTGGTCATAGGGGTAACTTCCACCTGTGAACCCGTGTCAAAATCATAGCCTGTTTCTTTCATAGGTACTTTCTGTTTGCTCGTTCCGTCGATGTAATACGGCGGTTCGAGGGCTTCTTCCATTGCAATTTCAAAGCCATTTTCTGTTACGGGAATACCACGGATATTTCCGTAATATCTGTCATCTCTGAAAAATGTGCGGATAAAGCTCCACGCACCGTCCTTTGCAGGGGAATTTTCCATAATTGCAAACTGGTTTGAAAGCGTCATAACAGAGCCGTTTCCGCTTTCTGAGGGGAATCCCACAAAGGCTATATCATCGCCGAAAATCGCCTGTTCCTGTGCATTTATATCCCTGAAAGATTCGATATACAAGGTTGAAATCAATGCCGTATCGTTACGACAGGAGGTTGTTTCCCACGAATATTCCTCAACACTTGGGAATTCAGCGGAAAATTCAAGTATATCCATAAAATCCTGCGAATTAAATGAACAAGTGTGAGTGCCGTAATCAACAAAGTCGTTACAGTCGTCGGATAAAAAACCGAAAACAGCATCTCTGTTGTTTGCCGATTCAAACAGCGTCATTTCGGGAGAATTCGCCTCATAGACCGCTTTGAATTCTTCAAAAGTCCAGTTCTGAATGTCAGTATGCTTGGATTTTGCGGCAATAGTCTTTATTGTAAATACGGGAGCTATTGAAAAAAGCTGACCGTCAGTTTCAGCTGCCGCAAGATAATTCGGCAGAAAAGCATCACGGCTGTACCTGCTGTCGCTGTCCATAAATCCATATAAATCGGCAAATGCACCCTTTGAGGAAAGCTTTTCAATTTCGTTTGTGTCAAGGTATACCATATCAGGTATTTTTCCCGATATAATGTCCATTTCAAGGTCATTCACAGCGTTTTCAACTCCCTCGGCACTATATTCATAGCTGTCAAGGTAATTTTTTAAATCAATCTGATACAAATTGCTCTCTGCGTTGAAATCCGCAATCATAGACTGAATTTCGTCAATTTTAGATGCTGCCGCAAGGGTAATCGTCTGCATTTGGCTATATTCCGCAATATCACGCTCCGAAAGCTTGTACAGTTTACCCTCAGACAGACAGGCGAATTCTCCCTTTGCTATCGGGGAAATTGCACTGATTCCGCTTAATCCCGAATCGGTGAAATCAATCAGTTTTTCCGTTGTTTTGTCCGATTTCAAGCCATAATATCCGCTGTTCTCGATATAATGGCGGACATAGCCGTTTGCGGATTCCATATAATTATCGGCTGATTCTTCGGTAAGCTTTTCAATTACATTTCCCTCTGTATCAACGAGAAGAAAAGTGCCGTCAATGTCTAAAATCAGCCTGTTTTCCCCTGCACAACTCAAACCTCTGACGCCCTTGTAAAGGCAATCCGAAAGCAGGCTGTCATCAATGACAAAATCGCATACAGAACGCACATTTCCGCTTATATCGTAGATTTTCAGCTTGTAGGTGTATGAAATTTCTTCATTTTCTTCCCCTTGTTCGGCAGTCGAAATGAAAGCAAAAATATTATTTTCCGAAACCGCAAAAGCAATGTTTTCATCTTTAGAATAATCAATTATCAGTTTCAAGTCAGCGTAACTGTACATTGAAAAATCGCTGTCGGTTATGCAGACTTTGAGATTTCCCTCGGAATCGTTGCCGATTATGTGGAGAATTCCTGATTTTTCGCTGTAGAAAATGCTGCTTATTCCCTGTAATTTATCGGGGAATGGCATTTCCGTTTTCTTGTAAGGCTTTGAGATGTCCACAATCTGCACTTCGCCCTTGTTGATAACGGGCGGATTATTTTCCGCAGGCTTGTCCGAATCGCAGGAAACCACAGAACAAAGGAAAATAAAGGCAGTTAAAAATGATAAAATTTTCTTCATAAGAAGTCCTCCTTGTGATGTTTTTCAGAAGTTTTTTCTACGTCCTGTAACATAGTGTATTTAGAGGGCAAAAAAGTCAAAGTTTTCTGAAATTTCAGCGAAATGACCTGTTAGCATTTGCTAAATTTGTGCATTTTGTTTAATCAAGCCGTTAGCCTTTATACAAAAAAAGACGGCAGAAAAAATTCCACCGTCCATAATTCTTAATTCATTACCTGTGACGACCGCCGCCGCGACCGCCGCCGCCACCGCCGCCTCTGCTGCCGCCTGAGGAGCTTTCAATCTTTGTCTTTGTGGTGTATGTGCGGATAAATCTATCCTCACGGTGAATAAATCTTGTATCCTCCGAAGAAACGTATGCACTGGGATTCATAGATGACTTGAATTTGTATGCGTGTTTCATGGCGAAGAAATATATCAGCGCCGCAATAATTCCCACAGGCACTGCAATAAATATCATTTTAAGTCTCTGGCGCAGAGGTTTTGCGTCAGTTATAACAAATTCGTCTCCGTCATAGTAGAGATATTTTTCGCTGTGCTCGTTGTATCGGTAATACCCGTGATCCGCCGTGAACATCATGCGCGTGAACAGGTTG
>CALFMA010000685.1 GCA_937880065.1 uncultured Ruminococcus sp. | reverse complement strand
TTGAACTTTTTTCTGAACTGTAGGAAGACCAACCTTAGCTGTGCCAGTTCCAATTAAGTGTGTAGCTGCTTTACCTTCTACAATAGTGAGCATACCAAGTGATTTAGTAGTATAGACAGCTTCTGTACCCTTCTTAACTTCACAAGCCATAATGTAGTAACCGTCCTGAATATCCTCAAACGCAACCTTTTCTTCAGTAATATTACCATCTACATCCTTGGTATTGGTATATTCACCTGTAGCTGTGACAGCATCCAAATTATTCATAACAGCCTTTGCAAAAGCTTCTTTTTGTGCATTATCGAAACCAGCAATAATTAAACCAACATCCTTTGCTGACTGAATTACCTTTTCAGCATAATCATCAGCTGTGGAATCAGTAGGATATACAACATCTTTAAAAAGGTTAACCATTACAGGATTGCCTTCGCCATCAAACTTAAGAGAACTATCAGCATTTTTGTCCTGTACCTGAAAATCTGTTGTATTAGCCTTTAGTGCAGCTACGAGATTTGAAGCATTAACACCTGTACCCCAACCGTCTACGTTATACTGATTTGTTGTATTTTCTACCTTGCTTATCTTAAATACTTCGTAAGCTGATACATCTTTCTGAATTTCAACTCCATCAGGAAGTGTTGTAGGTGTTGACAATGTGAAGTCAAGTGGCTGTTCTGCCGCATAAGAAGTCATGCTTGTGAAAACGGGAGCCATAGCGCAAGCTGCTAAAAGTGAAGCGGAAGTGATGGCTGCGAATCTCTTAAAAGTTTTGTTAGTTTTTTTCATAATAATTCTCCTTTAAAATAATTTTCGGTTTCGGGAAGAGCGTGAGCCTATACACGCCCTCCCCTTTCATTGTTTACTTTTCGTGTGATTTGCCTTTGTTCGTTTTGCGTTTATTCTTTACGACGCTTTCTCTCACGTCGCTTAAGACCTGTGAACCCGGCTATACTCAGAAGCATGATTACACCTCCTAAGTAATAATATGTCGTCACTCCGCTTCCGCCGGTGGAGGGGAGAGTGCCTTGAGCTTCAACTGCAAGTGAATTCTTTACAGAAAGCCCTGTGGAAATGCCTTGTGTAAGTACTGTGCCGTTTTGATATTCAAGAGGAACAAAGCAAGCACCGTTTTTACCTGTGATCTGGTCGCCTGAACCGGCATTTATCAATTTACCTGTTTGATCACATTCAGCAAAGAAATACATATAGTAATTGCCGTCCGAGTCCTTAATCTCTAAATTGGTGATTTTCTTTGTCCAATCTTCTGAAGCTAAGATATCGATTACTTCTTTTCCATCAACCAGTACAGGCTCATATCCCTTAGATATATCAAATCCGGGACCAACTGCTCCGATTTTTACTGCAATTGAAATTGTAGCTGTTGAGCCGTCTGTTTGGTCTGTTGCTTTGACTACAACTGTACCCTTTTTGATACCTGTAAGCTTATTGCCGTTAAGTGAAGCGTATTCTTCACCTGATTCTATCGACCATTCAACATCGCCATTAGCAGAAAGCTCAATTGTTTCACCGTTATAAATTAAATCTTCTGCTGTGATTTGTAATTCTTCTAAAACTTCAATTGTACCGGTTACTACTGAACCACTTCCATTCCTTAATAGAGCGAATGTAGTAGCGTTGTTATCACCAATATACTCTGCCCGGAATCGAATTATCGTACCAACGAGAGTATCATCTTTTACGCTGACTGTTGTTCCATTAATTATCAAGTACTCGGTATCCACTTCGGTAATGCTTACCTGGTCGCTTTCGACATTGAAATCAATATCTAAGCTGTTGTTTTTACGAAGTGTGAACTCCTTTTCTTTAGTGTTATCTTCAAATTTCAACTCGTATGGTGTTACTGTTATAGTTTTTTGTAAAGAGCCTCCTTCATCAGTTGCTGTGATTGTATAAGTGCCAACAGCAGTTGGTGTGAATGTAAATGCTGTGCCTGTTGCGTTGTCAACATTTATCTGTGTATCATTTTCATCGGTAACAGTCCATGTTGTGTTATCCGCAAAGCCTACTGCTGTGAAATTAACAGGAAGTTTAACCATTACTGTGTCCTTATCGGATGTAAGGCTACGGTTAACTATGTACTCGAATTCTACCCATTCAACTTTTACTCTTCCATTTCCACCCCATAAGCCAAAACAGAAATCGTGTGTAGAACAGTTGATAATATCCATGTTTACATTGTGTCCATTATTATTATCATTATTCATAGTTCCGTCAATTCTGAATGTATTGCCATTTGAATCTAACGTACCGCTTATGTTATGCTGTTCCCAAATTGCACTATATTCCTTGCCAAGCATCAATCCGCCACTATAGTCACCTGCATTAACCGGAGTTACGTGAATTGAAGCAGATTTCAGAATAGTACCTTCCGGTAAACCTAACTTAGATAAATTGAAATAATACTTTGCACTACCATTAGACACCTCAAAAGGTTGCTCCGGTGGCACTCTTATTGATTGAATATTAACAACTGTTATATCAAACGTATCGGTATAACTGTTATTAGAAGCTGTAATTCTTGCTGTACCTGCAGCCTTAGCTGTTACAACACCTCCATTTACCTCAACAACACTTGGATTACTTGAAGTCCATTCAAAACCGCCTATTCCCTTAATACTGTTGATTGTAAGTGTTTGTGTGCCATCTTTAGCCATCGACTGATTACCGCCAATTGCAAGCTCTTCAATGATAATATTCTTAGTAGCTTCATTTGCTGTAACTACAACTGTTCCTGCAGCCTTTGCTGTAAGTTGACCGTTACTATCAATTTCTGCTAAATCAGTATTATCAACGCTCCAATTTGGAGTAACACCAGCTTCACTGTAGGTAAGTGTCATGCTATCGCCGACTGCTATTTTGTCATGTGGTACATTAATTGGACCTTGTGGTTCATAGTATATCTTTACAGATTCCAATTGTAGTCCCCACTTATTGATCCAAATATTAGTAATTTCATTTGCATTAATGGATGAATTCCATAAACCGTAAAATTTACCATCAGGTTGAGCAACGGAAATCAATGTATTGCCATCCCAAGATGAGCCGACAGCACATCCACCTTCGCTTGCATGATATAATGTTGTACCATTTATTTTTATATCACCACTTTGACCGCTTAGCTTGATTTCTATTCTAGAAATAGTTTTACCTGAAGTGTAATCACTAATATCAATAGCATTACTATCAGAGTTCTTAATCTCATTATATTTTGAAGTATAGTTATTACTATCAAATACAATAGGATTAGGTTCATCATCCATTATACTAACTATTGGTTTCTGCATTGAAACTATTTGTGGTCCCATTAACAATGTCGGAACACTTGCAGCAGAAGCAGTTACATACTGTGTTTCAACGCCAGGAATTGTGTATGTTTCGCCTGTTCTGTAGAAGTAGTAGAGACCTGCTGCTGCGCCTACAAGATTCGCATTGTAATCACTTGCTACCTCGTTAGCACAATAATCACTTCTAACGTCTTCATATTTATAATAACCTCTATCGTCAGTATGACAAGTACCCTCACCATTTGAGCCACCAACTACACCACCGATTAATACGTTAACATCCATATCGTATCCATCAATAACTGATGTATCATCTTTAATTGCCATATCAAAGCGTCTACCAGAACCGGCTCTGAAGTGAGGACGTTGAGTTGAATTTTCTGCAAATCCTGTAACATAGCAATATCCTGATGGGTTATTAAGTATATAATTCATTTGACTTTTCGCCCATGATACAGCTACCGGTACATTATTTGTAGTATCAAAATTAAGACCCAAATTAACTCCGTCTCTCATTTCGTGCTTTGCAGCAACAAGTCCTATGGTTTGATATCCTGTATTATATCTTGACTGACCCCAGTCATTAATATACTTATATCCACTACCTGAACATTGATCATTTACAAATTTTACAACCTTATCCCAACTTCCGCCAAGATACGCTGCATTTGCAATTGCTGCACCATATTTTACGTTATTCCAGTTATAACCTCCTTCATCCCACCAACCCCAATCGATGTTATTATATTTAGACGCTGATTCGGATTTGTAGTTATTATAATCTTCTTGTCGATTTACTTTTTGTGAAGCAAGGGCAATCCATGCAGCTGCCCAACACATATCATCGTTAGCTTCATGCGATTCATAGTATCCCATATATTGTTTAGGATCCCATTCATCTTTGTTTACGCCCCATTCATTTAAAGCAGGTTTACCTATAGCAAATTGATATAACTCTTTTGCCTTATCAAGATATCTGAGATATTTTGCATTTTCAGAATCAGTAGCAGGTTCATTTGTGTCATAGAAGTTAAGACAACTTAATGCAAGAGAAGCTGCGTACTCGGCAGCAATATCAGCTCCCGTATCACTTCGCCAGAACATTTCATTTTCAATTGTTTTTTCTCCGTTAGTCCAACCTGTCTTACCATTTTTATCTTCCATTGTCACAGGATTCATTCTTGAATCTTGTAATTCCGGAATACCCCAGTATGCATGATCTGTATTTCCGTGACCTTTCTGAACAAGAAGCTCCAATGTACCGTCTTTATCGTTATCCTGTAGGCATTGGCTAAAGAAGTCTGCGTAATAGTCTGTTATAACCTTAGTATGTGCAGTTTGACCAAGTGCATCATAATCTTCTCTGAATTCAAATAAACTCCATCCAAGATTTGATGCAGAGAATCCAGCAGGTAAACCAAACATTGCATGGTCACCGGCATCATGGAAACCGCCAACTACATCATCGTCAGTATGACAAGCACTACGCCATGAGTATGCACTATTAGCGGCTACATCTTCTCCACACATAACACCATCATAGAAATAAAGCGAATACTGGAGAAGTCTTGCGTAGTCATCCTGAACGCCTACAGTAACTGAACCATCCTCATTTGTAACACTTTTAGCCGGCTGACCCATTGGATATGTTGCGTATAGAGTCTTTCGGAATAATCTTACTTTGATTGAATCAGGTAAGTTCTCATATGAATCCCACAACTTCTTAATTTCCAGGTTAGAAAGGTTTTCTGCCTGGGGTTTATTTGTGATTTCAAGAGTGTTATCAACTGAACCTTTCTGCTCACTGATATTACCATTTTCATCTACTGTAACAATATCCGTAAGGCTATCATCAACCTGCCAACCTATCTTTACAGAAGCTTCCTTAACACGATAGGAATGACCTTTGGCAAGACCGCTGAAAGTTCCCTTCCATTCGCCTGCCGGTGTTAAAGTAAGTAACTTATCAGGAACATCCTCCCATTGTGGAATTGCAGGACCTGAACCGTCATTGTCAACAAGCATCTGAAGCTGAACTGTAATGTTTTCCGGATATGCAATCTCTTGACCGGTATCATTTACCCAATGCTTTTTAACGGGAATTTCTACTGTTTCAAGAATATTATTTACAATTAATGTACCGTCGGGTTTAGTTTCGTATGTTGTTGCATAGTTTTCAACCGGTTCTTCTACGATGTAGTAGTAATAATCCTTGTATTTTCCGTCAGATTCATCTAGATACTTTACCTCAACATCCTCGAAAACACCTGCCCAATTTGAAGCTTCGTTAAGTGTTATGGTGTATACTTCGTCATTCTCATTTTTGTATTTATCATTAGGTGTCAATTCACTTCTGTCTGTTATTGGTGTCTTTGTCTGATAAAGAGTAATTGTTACAGGTTTACGGAATTCTTCAAATCCATTATCGCCAAGCCACTTTTTGTTTACCTTAATATCTCTGCTGTTTTCACCAACATTGTTACCAACTGTAATTGTGTTGTTTTCTCCTACAGTGAGAGTAGGTATCTTCTCATCTTCATCCTCTGGAGTATTTCCAGAATCTTCAAGAACGTAATCCGGTTCCTTGAAAATATGTTCGGTACCGTCGGCAGTTGTTATCTTAACATATGAAACTACCATATCTTTACCGGATATTTTGAATTGAGTAAAATCCTTTGGTGAATCCATTGACCAATTCAATGTATAATTATTACCTGATTGTTCAAATTTCACAGGACTTGAACTTGTTGTAATTGCCGTACTATTATTATTAGTCCAACATTCGTTGATAACGATAGTGTTACCCTGATATGGTGTCAATACTACATAAATATTTGTAACATTCTCGATTTTGCCTCCGGAACTTGGTTCCTTCATTGATTTATCATTAAAAATCAACCAATATCCCCAAGGATTATCTGAACCGTTACCTGTTTTAAGCTGACTGGCTGTAGCACTATAATCATAACACTCAACCGTAAAATCATCCTTAACCCTAAAACCTATCTTACCTGGATCTTCATACCACTTAGTATTATCAGTATGTTCAGGAATTGTTGTTTCAATTAGATAGTATGAACCGGGTTTCAGATAACCTCTTTCAACATATCTGACAGCATTTGTTGTAAGACCTGTAGTTAAATCAATATCAACACCAGTTCCGTTGCCTGCGCTTATGCCTTCTTTGATTTTAACATCGCCTTCTGCATAGAGATCAAATACCGCACCTGCAAGAGGTATATTGTTTTCGCCAACTTTACCAATCCTAAGCTTTGTACCGGGAATCTTGTAGTCCGACATACGAATTACGTTATCAGACGAAATATCAATTGTAACTGAATCTCCTCCCTCTTCCCAATACTCTATTTCGGTGTTGCTAATCTTTCTAAAGAAAATGTCTTTCGCAATCTCGTATTTATCGCTTACATTAGCTTCACAGAATTTGTAGGTTACGTTTTCTACTAATGTTTCAATTGGTAACAGACATTCCGTTGTGGAACCTTGAGTCCAGTTCCAGTAGCTTCCAATCGGGTCAGGCTCTACTTCCCAACCATCGTTAGCCTCATTTCTCACGCCTTCGACGTTGACAAATCTTCCATCTCCTACTTCTTTGTACAGTTCAATAAGAGCATCCTGAACAGGAACACCACTATTATCAACCTTTCTGAAAAGAAGACCTGTTCTATTGTTATATTCAATCGGAGCAGGTACAGGAACTATCATCAAAGCGCCCGGATCTAAATAATACTCTTTATTGTCGTAACTGAATTTAAATGTAGATGATGATTTTGCTATTGGGTTGTTGTCAGCTGAAAGTACTTCAACCTCGTCATTAGCGCCCTTTCTCACTTTGAAAGTTGTTGTTGTACCGTCAGTATTATGAATGATAAGTATTCTTGAGTCAGCATTATAAATGCCATTTGTTTCAGGATGTACTTCAACAGTATACTGCAATACTATATTGTTATTCATATCCCTTACAGTAACCGTAGTATAAACCACTGTCGGATACACTTCATTTTCATCAACTACGTGAAGTTCATTAAGCTTGACAGTTTCTTTTACTTCAATGTTATAGATAGTTTCTTCCTTGAAGTAACCTGTCGGAGCTTGCTGCTCAACCAATGTGTAGTAGTTAATTATGTCTAAATTTTCAGTTAACAAAGCCTCCTGCTCTGCTTCACCAAGTCCATCCATACCAACATAAGAATTTATTGAGTATTGCGTTACATTTGATGCTTCCGGTGTGTAAATCTTGATTTTTACAACATTTTTTCCGGTTTCATTTGTAATTTTTACTGTGTTATTCACGATTGTACAGGAGTTAAATACAGCTTCATCTGTAGCACCTTCAGTTACAAATGCGTAGTTTAATGTTCCGTTAGCGTTAAAGTTAAATGTTATAGACTCAAGTGATTTCAACTTATCATCAATAACGATTTCCTTCTGCTCATTTGGTTTGAGATTAAAACCAACTGAAGTTGTTTTTGTTAATAACTGATCTTCTTTCAGGAACGTAGGAACATAACTCTGAATTGTAATCGAACCATTAACTGCTTCAACTGTTATATTTTTGATATCACCAAGTTGATTTCCATCTGTTGCTGTCAAGCCGGAAGTTGTAAGTTCGAGATAATCGGGATTACCTTCTACTTCGCTGTTTTTAACTTCTTCACTGTTCTTATCATAGTACTTAACACATGTTTTGTCATTGACATCAGTAAATGTTACTTTAAGCTTGAATGTCGAATTTTTTGCATCAACGTCATTCGGGAAGAAAAGATTTACCTTACCAATTGGTTCATTTGTAGGTGCTGTGATACTTATCAGATTATCTTCAGAAGCTTCCGAAATAGGAGCTATCCCTTCATCTTCGAGAATATTGAGATATTTTGTGAATGAATACGCTGAAACAACACTTACAGTCTGAGCGGAAACAACAGTTAATCTTTTAGTACAATGAGTTGTCGCGTTCTTAGTAAGTTTAACTTTGAGATATAATTCAACATTTTCACAAGTTTGGATAGGTCTGAATCTCAAGATTTTATTGTTTGACTGGTCAATATAATAATCATTTGTACTTACATTTTGACCACCAATAGTAAAGCTTATTACTTCACCAATACCTTCATCCTCATCAATTCTTGATAAATCGATATAACCCCATTCATTAACCACATACGGCTCATGTAAAGTGAAAAGAGCGTTTATATCAAAATAGAATACAGTTATTAGTGTATTATCAATATAAGCTTCTATTCGATGAGTACCTTTCATTTGGGGAGTAAACTGGGTTTCATAGACTCCGTCGTTATTAGAATCATCTATTGTTTTGTCTTCAAAATGTTGCTCATAACAATAAAGCTTTAATACAACTTGTTTGTTTTTACCGCTCTCATTGGTAACAAACTTAACATTTACTGGTTCGCCATTAATAAAATCATCATATTGGCTTCCTTCATTTCTACTTACGCTAATGCTACCGGTAATTCCCTCTGCACTACTTCCAAGTACGAGAGTTGGTTCGCCTTGCGCATTTGTAGTTGTACCATTTTTGGAGATTGTTACTTGAACACTATGAGTACCTGTACTACCAACTATCGGAATGTATGTTTCCCAAGAACCACCATTGATATTACCGCTTTGACGGAATGTTCTGCCATTAGCATTTGTGATAGTTACTTCAGCAACTGCACTTTCAGCGTCACTATACACATTAAACTTCACAGTAAAATTATCTTCTGAATTTGGATTTTTTTGAATTTCATATGTATAATTACCTGTAAACGCTGCTGTATTTTCAACTACCTCCAACGAACCATATGTGTAACCTTTGTTACCATCCTTTTGGATTTCAGCTTCTACCTTATAGGTTCCTGCCTGATTAATTGGGTTATTAATCACACATTCACCATTACCATCAGTATTTCCATTAAACGTAATAGTTTGACCATTCTGATCAGTTAATCTTAATGTAATCTGTGCATATTCCGGAGCATTGGTAAGTTTGAATTCTACAGGACTACCTGTATAAACTCTACTTGGGGTTACTGAAAGCGAACCACTAAGAGTCTTAGGTGCAACATTAATAGAACCGTTATCAACTTCTATTTCAGGATTTTCTGCATATCTCATAAATGCTCTGATAGTATATGTATCTGCCCTATTAGTCGGGAACTGAGCTGAACATGTACCATTGACTACAGTCTGTGGATCTGATGCCCACTGTTGATTACCATAGGAATCATATGCTTTAAATACAATGCTGGCACCGTTAAGAGCATTTTTCAATTCTAATCCTATATTATTTCCAGCTTCAAAAGGACCATCCTGTATATCCAAGTCACCTAAATTGTCAGGATATTTACCATTAACATTAGGACCATAGATATCCAATTCCAATCCATGAACTGAAATCTTAGCTCTGACAGGAATATTATTACCAACTATTGTAGGTGTTATAGAAGTTCCTTCAATCTGTTGATCTCTGAAATAATATGTTATAGATGCATCTTTGTAATTACTGTTATTCAAGCTGAAATTATAGGTGTGTGAACCAACTACGTATTCATTTGCATAGTCAACAAATGATATACCATCTTTGAAATTAACAGTTATGGTATCATTACGTACTATTGTGTTATTTCCTTGTACTATTTCAACTTTTACATTGAAGTCTTTACCTGCTATGTATCCTACAATCTCTCCGTTTTCATTTTTAATAACAGTATCAACCACTAACTCGGTTTTACCTTCTTCCCGAGCTATCAATTGCTCATCAACGTAGTATTTTACAGTTGCACCCTGTGGTAAAGCTGTGTTATCCTTTGATATTACTTTAATTTTGTATGACTCACCTGAAGTTACACTGGAAACATCTACGTTTGCTGAATTAGTAATCATAATACCAAAGTTATTTTCGTCATAAGCCTCTATCTTAGTAGCTTCTGCCTGTGCTATTTCGTAATACTCGTTATTAACTAACACATATGCCTTAACGCTGTAAGTCATATTACCGGAATTTTTTATCTCATAATCGTAATAAGCACCTGTCCTATATGACTCATCTATAAGATTACCATTTACAAAATATTTGTAGTAAATTGTATCACCCTCAGGAGTACTTGAAGGTGCTAATGTGATTTTATCACCAACCTTATACGAAGCATTTGTAGGATTAATATCCAATGTCATATTCTGAGAACCGTTAATCTTAACGGTTTTTGAACTTGTGCTATCTGCAACGTTTTGTACTGTAATATTAACACCGTCGCTTGGTATAGGCTTAATCAGATATATTTCATAATAGCCATCCTTTTTAACAGCCTTGAAATATTCGTTTTCAACAAAATTCAAATCCTGTTCAGACTGGAGATAGAATTTAACTAAGTTATTTACGTTAGCAGCGTCATTTTCAATTTTGATAATTTTATTATCATCATTAAAGTTCGTATCAGAATACAACGTAAATTCTACAGGAGCTGTAAGCTTTTCGCCTGTTTCTGTTTGACCTGAATATTCTCTGTCAACAAGACTCTGGCTTATTTCGTCTTCTCTATATGGTCCATTTCCTGAAAAATCAACTCTTGAAGGAAGTGCTGCGAAGTTTGTACCTTTTCCGCTTTCAAACAAGCTTACGAACTTACCTTCTTCCTTAATAGCGAACAATGCGCCGGGGAGACGAACAGGGTTGCCATTTTCATCAACTTTTCCTTCCACATACTTATTTACAGGAATTCCGTAACCGGAAACCATACCGAAAATGTCAACGCCACCACGGTAAGGTCTGTAACCAAATTCAAGACCGCCGTAGAAAGACTTTGCAATCAACGCACCTGAAAGATGTCCTGTACATCCTTCTTTTTGGCTGTAAGCGTCAGCATAAGGCGCTAAAACCGTACCGTTAAAGCATCCATCAATATTAACTTCGGTTGTATTATAGAAGTTGTAAAGAAGTCTTGCAGAATCGGGGTGGTTATTCCAGTTTCCTGCATTCTTATACTCTTCATCACTTAAGCCCTGCTTACTGATAACAACGCCATTTATTGATGTTACTAAGTCGCCTTTTCCTCCGCCGTTACCATCTGAAGAAATATTAACCGTTCCCTCTTCACCACAGTTTATAACAATATTTGCACCTTCTGGAATATTTACGAACTCAAATTTCACGTAATTATCGTCCCAGTGATCAAGGTCAAAATAAACTGTTTTATCATTTTTCGAAGCACTTGCAGCATCGAAAATGAC
>CALFMA010000684.1 GCA_937880065.1 uncultured Ruminococcus sp. | reverse complement strand
CCGTAAACAGCCGATTTATGTACAGTTCCTTTGCAATGTACGGAGCAGAGGAAACTATGGCTTTTTTCGAGGAACTTGGAGTTCCGCTGAAAACCGAAAGGGGAAACAGAGTTTTTCCTGTAAGCGACAATGCGGAGGATATTGTAAATGCCCTTGACTGTGAATTGAAAAATCTCGGTGTGAAAATCGTGAGAAAGGCGGTAAAATCGCTGATTATCGTGGATGGAGAGTGCAAGGGAGTCATAGCTGACGGCAAGGAATACAGAAGCGGGACGGTTCTTGTTGCCTGCGGCGGAAAATCTTACCCTGCAACAGGTTCAACAGGTGACGGATATATTTTTGCGGAACAGGCAGGTCATACCGTAACGGAGCTGAAACCTAGCCTTGTGCCCCTTACTTCTCCCGATAAATTCTGTGCAGAACTTATGGGACTTTCTCTCCGCAATGTGACTTTGAAGCTTATGGAGGGCGAAAAGGCTGTATACAGCGAAATGGGCGAGATGCTCTTTACACATTTCGGATTAAGCGGACCTCTTGTGCTGTCGGCAAGCAGTCACATCAGAGAGATGAAACCCAACAAATTCAAGGCGGTAATTGACCTGAAACCTGCTCTTTCAGCGGAACAGCTTGACGCAAGAATTCAGCGTGATTTCGCTGAAAATCTCAACCGTGACTTTCAGAACGGCATAAGAAAACTGCTCCCTGCAAAGCTTATACCCGTTATTATCCGACTTTCGGGAATTGCTCCCGACAGGAAAATCAACGGTATAACCAAAGAGGAACGCCGCAAATTCGGGGAGCTTATAAAGGCATTTCCCGTGAGAATTTCGGGATTTCGTCCCATTGACGAGGCGATTATCACAAGCGGCGGAGTCAGCGTTAAGGAAATCGACCCGAAAACTATGGAATCCAAGCTTGTAAGGGGACTTTTCTTTGCAGGTGAGGTCATTGACGTTGACGCATACACAGGGGGATTTAATTTACAGATTGCCTTTTCTACGGCATATGCGGCATCTCTAAGCTTGTAGCTATTAGCCGTTAGTCGTTAGCTATTAGCTGTTAGTTGGTGGATAATATCCAAGGCAGTATTGACAAATATTTCAGCGTACAAAAATTATACAGCATACAGAAAGACAGCCGTTTCCAAAAGCTAAAAGCTAAAGGCTATAAAACAGCTAAAGGCTTAAAATTACGCATTACGCATTACGAATTACGCATTACAAAAAGGAGTGACATATATGGGATGTATTGGTAATATTTTATGGGTTATTTTCGGCGGTTTATTCAGTGCATTAAGCTGGATAATCGTGGGAGTTTTGTGGTGTATAACCATTGTGGGAATTCCCGTGGGCGTGCAATGCTTCAAGTTTGCAGGGCTTTCCTTTATGCCCTTTGGCAAGGAAGTTGAATACAAGGGCGGCACAGTTTCCACATTAGTAAACATTTTATGGCTGATTTTCGGCGGACTTGAAATGGCGGTTGCCTTTGGTATATGGGGAATTTCCCTTTGCATTACAATAATCGGCATACCTTTCGGACTGCAATTTTTCAAGCTTGCTAAGCTTGCACTTTTGCCCTTTGGTGCGGAAATCCGCAGTTGATTATGGAGAACTTTTTCAGAAAATTCTTCCGCTATTCCTTTGAGTTTGTTCTGGCAGGCTTTGTAGGCTGGCTATATGAAGTGGCGGTTGTGTGGATAATGTACGGCTATGTCTACAACAGGGGAATGCTTCATATGCCCATTGTGCCGATATATGCGGTGGGAGCGTTCATTCTTCTGCTGATTTTCGGCAGAAAAAAGCAAAATCCGCTGTTTGTGTTCATTGCGTCAACTGTTGTTACGACGGTTTTTGAACTTGGAGCGTCATATTTGCTCGATTTCATATTCGGCAGACATTTCTGGACATACGAGGACTGGTATTTTTCAATTCTTGACCGTGCAAGCCTTATTTCAAGCGTGATTTTCGGCTTGTTCGCCCTGCTGTATCTGTTTGCCGTTCACCCTCTTTCGGGGAAACTCAGCGAAAAACTTCCCAAATGGGTATGCATAGGATTTTCAGTAACTGCATCTGCGGCTATTGCTGTAGATGCGGCAGTATCATTTATAGAATGGAGATAGTTTATGAAAACAATAAATATAGCTATTGACGGCCCTGCCGGAGCAGGAAAAAGCACAATTGCGAAAATGGTTTCAGCGGAAATGGGGTATATCTACGTTGACACGGGAGCGATGTACCGTGCGGTTGCCCTTTATCTCACGGAGAATAATATTCCCGATGAGGAGGCTGAAAAGCATATGGAGGAGGTTGAAGTTTCCCTGAAATTCGTTGACGGAGTTCAGCGTGTTTACCTCGGTGACAGGGACGTTTCTGACCTTATCCGCACTCCCGAAATCTCAATGGCGGCATCGAGAACATCTGCTATTCCTGCGGTGCGAGCAAGACTTTTCGATTTGCAGCAGAAGCTTGCAAGGGAAAATAATATAATTATGGACGGCAGAGATATAGGAACGGTTGTTCTTCCCAATGCAGATGTGAAAATTTTCCTCACGGCATCGGCTGAGGAACGTGCAAACCGCCGTTTCAAGGAACTTGCTGAAAAGCCCGACTGCCCTACATATGAGGAGATTTTAAAGGATATAATTCAGCGTGACTATAACGATATGAACCGTGAAACTGCTCCCCTTAAACAGGCTGAGGACGCTGTTCTCGTTGATACAACGGAGCTTACTCTGGAGCAGTCAGCGGCAAGAATTGCGGAAATTATAAAGGAGCGTGTGTAGTATGTTTTACATTTGCAAATGGCTTGTATGGATAGCAATGAAAATCGCTTTCAGCGTAAAGCTGGAGGGCAGGGAGAATATTCCAAAGGATACCAACTGCATATTCGCCTCAAATCACCGCACCAACGCTGACCCGCCACTTATAAGCTGCGGACTTAAAGGAAAGCACTCGTTTATGGCGAAAGAGGAACTTTTCAAGAATAAGCTTTTCGGCTGGCTTATAAGAAATCTCGGAGCATTCCCTGTTTCAAGAGGAAAGGGGGATATGGCGGTGCTTGATACGGCTGTGGAACGGCTTGAAAACGGCAGTAACCTTATGATTTTCCCCGAGGGAACCCGTTCAAAGGACGGCAAGGTTCATCGTGGTCATTCAGGTGCGGCAGTTATTGCGGCACGTTCGGGAAAACCTGTTATTCCTGTGGGAATTGTTTTCGGTGAAAAGCTGAAATTCCGCACAAAAATTACGGTAAAGTACGGCAAGCCTATCATTCCTGCGGATTATGTTGACGTATCGGATACACCTAATCCCCGTCAGCTTGTGAAGCTGAAAAACCGCTATATGGCAGATATAAAGCTGCTCGTTGAGGGCGAACCCGAAGCTGAAAAGCTCCCCGATAACAGCGAAAAGGAGCAGGCTGATGAATAAGGTTACAGTTGCAAAATCGGCAGGTTTTTGTTTTGGGGTTGACAGAGCCGTAAAAATGGTGTATAATGAATTGGAGTCCAACACTAAAGTTGCCACTCTCGGACCTATCATACACAATCAGGACGTTGTAAATGATATGAATGCCAAGGGTGCAAGAGTTGTGGAGTCCGTTGATGAACTGCTCCCCGAGGAAACGGTGGTAATCCGTT
>CALFMA010000683.1 GCA_937880065.1 uncultured Ruminococcus sp. | reverse complement strand
ATTTCAGAGGAGTCAACAGGGTGGTAAGAACCGTCAACAAGAATTGCCTTTAATCCAACAACGGGACAGCCTGCAAGAACGCCCTTCTTTACGGAGTCCTCCAGTCCTTTCTGAACTGCGGGGAAGTAGTTCTTTGGAACTGCACCGCCGAATACCTTTTCTTCAAATACGAGAGTATCGCTTACACAAGGCTCAAACTCAATCCATACGTGACCGTACTGACCGTGACCGCCCGACTGCTTCTTATGCTTACCCTCAACCTTAACCTTTTTGCGGATAGTTTCCTTATACGCAATCTTAGGAACTGAAAGCTTGATGTCTGCACCGAACTTAGTTTTTGCCTTAGCAGCGGCAATTTCAAGATGCTGTTCGCCAAGACCGCTTAAAATCTGCTCCTTTGTGGTTTCGTCCTGAATATATGTGAGAGTTGGGTCCTCCTCAGTAAGACGCTGCATACTTGTGGAAATCTTAGCCTCATCGCCCTGTGACTTAGCCTTGACAGCCATAGAATAGCAGGTATTGGGGAATTCCATAGGAGGAAATTCTACAATTCTTGAAACATCGGAAATTGTATCGCCTGTGTTTGCGGAAATCTTAACAGCAACCGCAATATCACCTGCACCAACTTCCGCAGCCTCAGTCTGCTTTTTACCGCAGAGAGATACAAGCTTGCCGATTTTTTCAACATTGCCTGTAGCTGAATTTACAGCCTCGCTGTTGGGTTTAAGCACGCCTGACTGAACCTTAATAAATGACATCTTGCCTACGAATGGGTCAGCAATTGTCTTGAATACATAAGCTGAAAGAGGTTCGCTGTCGGAGCAGGGAATTTCCACAACGTCCTTAGCAGGAGTGTATGCCTCAGCTGCATAAACTTCAGTTGGATTTGGAAGAAGAAGTTCAATTTCCTTAAAGAGCATATCAATGCCTGTAAGCTCAGTTGCAGATGTGCATACAACAGGAGTGATGATACCTCTGTTCATACCGTCGTGGATACCGTCAATGAGTTCTTTCTGTGTGAAAGTTTCGCCCTCGAAGAACTTCTCCATAAGCTCATCGGAAGTTTCAGCAACAGCCTCGGAAACAGCTGCCACAAGTCCGTCTACACGGTATTCAAACTTCTCGGAAATCTCAGCTGTAGGCATATCAGTTTCAACTGCATTGCCCTTATTGTCGTATTTGTAAGCCTTCATCTCAATGAGATTTACATATGAAACAATCTGTCCGCCGCTGATAACGGGAACAACAACAGGACATACAGTAGGTCCGAATACAGTTTTAAGTTCTGTGAGGACGTTGAAGAAGTTAGCGTCCTTGTCGTCAATTTTTGTAACGACGAACATCTTGGACTTGCCCTGCTTTACAGCTTCATCATAGGCTTTCTTTGTGCCGACTTTTACGCCTGATTTAGCGGAAACCGTAATCATAACCGTATCGGCTGCACGGATTCCCTCAACCATTTCTGCCGCAAAATCGAACAAACCGGGAGTATCAAGAAGATTAATTCTGTTATTATTATATGTGAAAGATGCAAGAGAAGTGCTGATTGAAATTCCTCTCTTGATTTCTTCTGCATCGTAATCGCAAACTGTTGTACCGTCAGCAACCTTGCCGAAACGGTCAGATGCTCCTGCCTTATAAAGGAGAGCCTCTGCAAGTGAAGTTTTGCCTGAACCGTTGTGTCCTGCAAATGCAATGTTTCTAATCTGTGTTACATCATAATTTTTCATTCATTTTTCCTCCAAAGTGGATTTTTTGCATAAATTTTTGCTTTTGTCTGTGCTTTTTTTATAGCACATATATAATTATATAATAAAATCAGACAAATTGCAATAGTATTTTGTTTTTTCTACATTTTCCATTATCAGACTAAAAACTCTTTGTTAATTTTGCACAACGGTTTTTTCCATTTTTTCTACAGATGTTAAAATATGAGATAAAATATACACTCCGCCATATAAAATCAGCCATATAATAAAAAATATTACCATAGAAACTACCGTGTCAGCTGATGCATAAACCACACGAAACAGCAATTCCACCGCTGACATTGTGAAAAATGCATACATCACAGGTGAAATCACCATTGAGAACACCCGAAACCGCACTCCAGTGTATCTCAAAAGCTTCACAAGACGCATAATATTGCCGAAAATGTTGCTTGCATAGTACGAAAGAGCAATGCCTGCAAAGCCAATCTGCGGCACGGCTACGAGGACAATTGAAATGCGTATGACATATTCCGCAAGGTAATTCACCGATGAAAATCCCTGCAAACCCATTCCTTTTATCATAGCTTCCAGCACGATTTCCATATAGATAAACGGTACTACAGGGGCAATTGCCGAAATCATCGTTCCACCGAGTTCACCTCCGCCGCACAGCTCCCCTATGGGCTTGCCGAAACGAATAAGCACCGCCGATGCAAAAATGCCGTAAATCAATGTATAGCGGATTAGCCGTGATGTAATGCTCCTGATTCGCTGCTGACTGCCTGCCGCCTTTGCACGTGCGGATTCAGTAACTATAATGCCCGAAAGTGAGCAGAGTACCACTGAGGGGAAAAATATTGCAGGTATCACAATGGCTTCAAAAATGCCAAAAAGTGCCAATGCCTGCTCTGTGGAATCCCCATACTGTTTAAGGCAAAACGGCACAAGTGCGTCATTTGTGCTGCTTAAAACCGATGTGAGTATGCCGCCGCCCATAATCGGCAGGGCAAATGAAATATACTGCCGCAAAGTGATTGTTCCCGTTCCTGCGGCATTTATTCGCTTTCGTGAGTACAAAATCAGCATTGCCAGAAGTGACAGCACATTGCCTGTGATAATTGACGCAATCATAATTCCGCAGACGTTATCTTTGCCGTAAAACAGCGTCATAAGGACGATTACAGCTGCCCTTGCGAGAAATTCCCCTGCGTCCGTAAATGCCACATACGAGGACTTGCGGCAGGCGTTGAAATACCCCTTGAAGCAGGACGAAACTGCACCGCAAATCAGGGCAAAGGGCATAAGGCGGACGAGGAAAACTCCCTCCTCTCCCCCGAAAAAACGCACTCCCAAAGGCTTTGCGGCTACGATAAGAACAGCCGAAACTCCAAGACTAAGCATAGTGCAGAGCTTTATTCCGTGGAATAAAATGCGGTTGGGGTTTCCGTTGGTTTTTCCCAGTTCTTCGGAAATAAGTCGGCTTGTGCATAAAAATGCGTTGCCATTGGAAATTATTCCTGCCAACCCTAAAAATGAACCCATTAGGGAGAAAATACCGATTGCTGACGCTCCAAGCTGTCGTGTGATAAATCCGTTCAGCACCAGCGATGCAGAGTCTAAAATCAACTGCATTATTGTTAGCAATACCGTATCTTTTACTATTCTGTTTTTCATCATACTATCCTCCTGTTTATTAATAGTATGACATTTTTTGTCAGATAATGAATTTTTTTGAGCTGGCAGCCGTTAGCTTTTAGCCTTTTTAAAGCCGTTAGCTTTTAGCCGTCAGCCATTAGCTATTGGCAGGCGGATATTATTCGCCCATAAGATTATGGAAAAACCTGATTTTCGTACCGAAATTGCTTTATCAATTTAAAGTGTTCAAGGTTGCAAAAACAAAATTGCATTCTTCCTTGCAATCTTC
>CALFMA010000682.1 GCA_937880065.1 uncultured Ruminococcus sp. | reverse complement strand
CATAAGTGTGCATTTCAATGTAATACGCTGTAACCTGTGTATTTGTTTATATAAAAGCACTATGATATAATATCAATAGAAAGCAGAAAAAAAGCTATTTCAAGGGATTATAGCAAACGGCAAAATCTTTTGGCGTTTGCTATTTGCCGATCCGCACATCCGCAAACTAAAGTTTGCGGATGTGCGAGGAACATTAAATCATTAATTTTACTTTTTTAAAACTATTAACAATTCAACAACGATACACATTTTTACCCACCCCTACATAATTAAATATGTTAGCTGATGTATAATATAATCATAGGGAAACAATTTAAAACAGCATCTCTGTTGTAGGAAGGAGGCTTGAAATGTGCAGGGTGCTATATATTATATATTGTAACCAATTTTTATCCATTTGTCAAGTATAAGTCTGTTTCTTCATCACAAAAAATTATATATATTAAATGCGGTATTTGAAGATTAATTGGTAGGACAATATAAATAAGGACTGAAAAAATTCAAAGAGAAAAGGAGTAGTATTTATGAGTAGAGTAATCAAGAGTTACATATTAATTTTTCCTAATCCGTTTAATTGCTATCTTCTGGATTTTGACGGAATCGGTCATATCGAATTGAGTAATGGTTTCCTTACAGAAACCCTCAATACATATGATATGGCAATAACGACAAGTCCTCGTTGTTCCGCTACATTAGTACAAAGACTTTTCGGATTAGGCAACGTAAGCTTTGACGTTACAGACGGACATAAAGTACATACTATCAATCTGAAAAACATCCGCAATCACAAGCAGGTAGCATCTCAATGCTGCAAGCACCATATTAAAATGAATAATCAGATTTTGAATAATACTACGTATTTCAAAGAATACGCATCGTAAGCTGAACCGCATATAATTTGCGGTTTGGCATAAAATATAAATTATATCTTGAAAGGAAGTTTTATCATGAAAAAATTAAATTCTATTTTAAGCGGTTTATTGGCATCCGCTACAGCTTTATCCCTCGCAGGCAATACAATTGCTCCTACTGCAATGGCATCTCAGAAAGGAGAAGAAGTTGCAAAATACGCTGAAGGTTTGGTAGGTATTTCCGGCAGACCTAATATTATCACAGATTATTGGCGTTTAGTAACGGAATGGTGTGCAATGGCGGTGTTCTACGTCGGCGATAAAACAGGCGTTCCCAATAGCTTTCCTCGCTCCACTTATGTTGACAAAAGTGGAATTTATAAGGATCCTACCTTAGGTCCAGGTTTCAGAGATTGGTTCGAGGAAAGAGGCAGATTTTATTATCAGGGTGAGCTTATTCCAGGTGCCGGTGACCTTATAATTTTTGACTATAACGGTGACGGCTACGGTGACCATATCGGTTTTGTAAAGTCATATAACGGTGCAACTAATATCGTCTATACTATTGAAGGTAATGTAAACGACCAAATGCTCCCACAGTATTATTACGCTAATGACTATAGAATACTCGGATATTGCAGACCTGACTATAATGACAACAATTATTCTGCTCCTCCCGTTACAACTGCACCTACTCCCGTAGTCACAACTACAACTGTTTCAACCTTTGTTCCAACTTCAACTACAACAACAATTGCCGTAAATCCTGTAACTCCTCCTTCCTATAACAGTTCAGATTATTATGTATCAAGCAGCATCGGCTGCAACCTCAGAAGTCAGCCTGAGTTCAACGATAATAACATAATGCAAGTTCTTGATACAAATACAACTCTACATCTCATCAGCACAAGTGGTTCATTCTACTATGTAAGAGTAGGAAATACCGATACATACGGCTACGTTCACTATTCCACAGTTTCTCAAAGAGGTCAGAACACATATTCTTACGGCTGTAAAGAAAACTATTATATTTCCTCACAGTACGGCTGTTACTTATACGACTCACCTAACGGCACAGGCAGTTCAAGAATTCTCGACACCAACCAGAAAATAACACTTCTTTCACAGGGCAGCGAATATTCCTATATCGAAGTAGTAATGTACAACGGCAATGTTTATAACGGCTATGTTGAAAATGACGTAATTTCTCCAATCTCTCAGACTTCAACAAATACAACCACAAACAGCAGCGGCATTGTTCTCAGCGGAACTTCATACAGTTCCTGCGGCTGTATTCCCTACACTAACTACAAGTACGTTTCCTCTGATATAGGCTGTAAATTCCGTTCACAGCCAAATATGAATGATTCAAACGTAATGTATATTCTTGACACTTATACTCCCGTTAACATTATTTCAGCAGAGCAGGATTTCTACTATTGCAGCGTTTACGTCAACCAGCAGCAGGTTTACGGCTATATCCATTCATCAGTTCTTTCATAAATTCAGTTTCACTAAAATAAAATATCCCTCAGCGATATTAAACTGCTGAGGGATATTTTTTCGTAAAGACCTTGTAGATTCACTCACAGTGCAGACTCTGCAACATAAAGTCTGCATTATACAACGCAACATTACGTTTTACTATTGATGTGAACATCTGCCACCTGTGAAAAATGATGGGTGGTTTTATTTGACACCTATGATAATTGTTGGAAAATTGTATATAACTGCTACTAAAACGGGGTTTGTTTCGTTTTTTGACGACATAGATGTAAACAGTAATAAGTTCAGTACGACTGTTATGTGGCATAATGAAAAATTCATGAAACTTCATGTACGTCTATCGGAGATTATCCTTTGTGTCTACTGTCTTGAAATCGCCTCATTGCGATTTGATTCAACATATACAAAAGCTTAAACTAATCCTCAAGTGATACTCCATAAATCTTAATTGTCTGCTCTGAGCCTTTATCCGATATGGTTTTTCCCATAGCAAATTCAATGATTTTCATGATTGCTTTTGCACGGTCAATGAAGTAAGTATCAAAATCATCCGAGATAAATGCTTCAAAGTTGACAAGGTGTGACTCTACACGTTTCTTGGTTTCGACCCGAAGCTTGAAATCACCTGCAAGGGCGAGGATATGAAAATCGGTGATGTAAGGCTTAAATCTGATAATCCCGATGAACATATCAGACAGCTTATGTCGGAATATAAAAGTCCGAAATTCGATTATCTACCTTCTTTTACAGGCGGACTTGTTGGATATTTTTCATACGATTATCTCGGGTATTCCGAGCCGACTGTACGAAACAGTGTAGAGGATACCGAAGATTTCAAGGACGTTGACCTTATGCTTTTTGATAAGGTTATTACCTTTGACAATGTCAATCAGAAAATTATTCTGATTGTGAATATGCCGCTTAACGATATTGAAACAAACTACAATAAAGCCTTTTATGAACTGAAAAAGCTTATAGAACTTATCCGTACAGGTGATAAAAAATTGAGTACGGATATTTAACAGGAGAGATAAAACCGCTTTTTGATAAGGAACAGTTCTGCAATATGGTTGAAAAGGCAAAGCATCACATCCATGAGGGCGATATCTTCCAGATTGTTATGTCAAACCGTCATTCTGCACCCTTTGAGGTAAGTCTGCTGAATACCTATCGTGTTAGGAACTGCTTGCTGACGAAAAGGAACTTGCAGAGCATAATATGCTTGTGGATTTAGGCAGAAACGATTTGGGCAAAATCAGCAAATTCGGTACGGTTGAGGTTGAGAAGCTCCGCAGTATAGAGCGTTATTCCCACGTTATGCACATCGGCTCAACCGTAAGAGGCGAAATCCGTGAGGACTGTGACGCACTTGACGCAGTAAGTGCCGTGCTTCCCGCAGGAACGCTTTCGGGTGCACCGAAAATAAGTGCTTGTCAGCTAATCGGAGAGCTTGAAAACAACAAGCGTGGAATTTACGGCGGAGCAATCGGATACATTGACTTTACGGGAAATCTCGACGTTTGTATTGCAATACGGATTGCCTACAGGAAAAACGGAAAGGTATTCATCAGAAGCGGTGCGGGAATTGTTGCAGACTTCGTGCCCGAAAATGAATATCAGGAATGTATGTTGTTCGACGGCATTCCTGAAAGAATAAAGGTGGCAAGATACCATTCTCTTGCGGCAAATCCCAAAGCCCTGCCTGACTGCCTTAAAGTTACAGCCATAACTGATGATGGCGAAATTATGGCAGTACAGCACAAGGATTATCCCATTTTCGGCGTGCAGTTTCACCCCGAATCAATAATGACGGAATACGGCAGACAAATGCTTTTGAACTTCGTGAAAGGAGATTTCTGATATGATTAAGGAAGCAATAGTAAAAATTGTAGATAAGCAGAACTTGACATACGATGAGGCATACACGGTAATTACCGAAATTATGAGCGGCGAAACAACACCTTGAAAAGGTGGGTTTCTGCTTCTTCTTTTCACAGAAATACCACACCTCAATGAAGTATGTGGGCGGTATCAGAAAAGAACTTGGTATCCGCACGGTATTCAACATTTTAGGTCCCCTTACAAACCCTGCAAGTCCTCAAAGACAGCTTCTTGGAGTTTACGACCCGTCGCTTGTTGAGCCGCTTGCATAGGTGCTTATGAAGCTTGGCGTGAAAAAAGGTATGGTTGTTTACGGTCAGGATAAACTTGATGAAAATTCACTTTGTGCACCAACAACAGTTCCCGAGTTCAAGGACGGCTGGTTCAGGACTTATAAAATTGCTCCCAAGGACTTCGGCTTTGAACGCTGTACCCGTGAGGATTTACAGGGCGGTAAACCTGCTGAAAATGCAGAAATCACACGCAGTATACTCAGCGGTGAAAAGGGACACAGAAGAAATGCTGTTCTGCTGAATGCAGGTGCGGCACTTTGCATAGGCAAAAAGGGTGAAACGATTGCTGACGGAATAAAGCTTGCCGCAGAAATTATCGACAACGGAAAGGCAATGGAAACTCTTGAAAAACTTATAGAGCTTTCAAATTTATGAGGTGGATTATGACAATACTTGATAAACTTGCCGAACACGCTTTTGAACGTGTAAAAACGGCAAAAAAGAGCGTTTCGCTTGATGAAATAAAAAGCTGTGCATTTGCTCTCCCGAAAGATGACTTTGAGTTTGAAAAAGCACTCCGCAAGCCTGATATTTCCTTTATCTGCGAGTGCAAAAAGGCTTCTCCCTCAAAGGGTATTATTGCAGAGGATTTTCCCTATCTTGAAATTGCAAAGGAATACGAAAAGGCAGGTGCAGACTGCATTTCTGTGCTGACTGAGCCGAAATAGTTTCTCGGCAATGACGATTATCTGAAAGAGATTGCAGCGGCTGTTTTAGTTCCTTGTCTGCGAAAAGATTTTACTGTCAGCGATTATCAGATTTACGAGGCAATATTACTCGGAGCAAAGGCTGTACTTCTGATTTGCTCCATTCTTTCGGCAGAGCAAATCAGGGAATACATCGGAATATGCGACAGGCTCGGGATTTCTGCACTTGTTGAAGCACACGACGAAAGCGAGGTTAAGCTTGCAGTAAATTCGGGTGCAAGGATTATCGGGGTAAATAACCGAAATCTCAAAGAATTTTCCGTTGATACGGATAACAGCAGACGTATGAGAGCGCTTGTACCGAAGGATATAATCTTTGTGTCAGAAAGCGGTGTACAGACAGCAGAGGACGTGCAGAAATTGCGTGAAATTGGTGTGGACGCTGTGCTTATCGGTGAAACACTTATGCGTGCAGAAAATAAGAAAGTAAAGCTTTCGGAGCTTCGTGGCGTATGACAAAAATCAAGCTTTGCGGTCTTACACGTCCCTTTGATATTGAGTATGTGAATGAGTTGCTGCCTGAATATATCGGATTTGTTTTTACACAGAAAAGCAAGCGGTATATTTCTCCAGAAAAGGCTGAAGTTCTGAGAGAACATCTTGATAACAGAATTATACCTGTGGGAGTTTTTGTTGACGAAAAAATTGAGGTAATTGCAGATTTGATAAAACGTAAAATCATTGACATTGTTCAGCTTCACGGTAATGAGAGTGAGAAATATATCGAAGATTTGCGGAGGGTAATTGACTGCCCTGTAATCAAAGCTTTTCGGATTGAAAGTGAGGCTGATATTGTCAGTGCAAACAATTCCTCCGCAGATTACGTTTTGCTTGATTTGGGCGACGGTACGGGAAAAGTTTTTGACCACTCGCTTTTGAAAGATATTGCAAGACCATATTTTTTAGCAGGCGGACTTAATTCCGAAAATGTGGGATCTTTGCCACTTGGTGACAAAACATGACTTAAAAAAATCTGGAAATTTCGGGATTTTACTTGACTTTTTTGCTTGTTTATGATATAATTATT
>CALFMA010000681.1 GCA_937880065.1 uncultured Ruminococcus sp. | reverse complement strand
CCACCTACACCATCAGTAGATGAGAATGGCGAAGTTATCAAGCCTGAGCCTCCTACACCTCCCGTACACGAGGAAGGCGAGAAGCCTGCACCTCCTGCACCTCCTGTAGATGAGAACGGCGAAGTTATTAAGCCTGAGCCACCTGCAAAGCATGAGAAGCCTGCAAAGGGACCTCACCACAAGGACGAAGTTCAGGAAGATTCTGACGTTGCAGAGGACGAAGCTGCTGACGAAACTGTAACAGAGGAAGTTACAGAATAAGTTATTCCCCACAATAATAAACGACAAAATTTATTTGACGTTTACTATAGCCACTTTGCACATCTGTTTGAATTGCAGACAGATGTGCAAGGCTATTATTAATAAGTAAGCGGATTTGTTTCGCTTACTTCATCCCGCAGTATTGCTGAAAGTAATACTGTTCCCCCTCATCACGTACTATACTATTGCTCCCCTGATGGCGCTGTATAAGGTCTTTTCAAATATTTAAACCTACCGTTGATACGCAAAAGCGTATTAGTGGATTCTGCACAATCCGCAAAACTTAAAACATATAGGCTTTATACTGCCGCCTCCTTTTTACTCCCCTGTCATCCCACGTGACTGAGGGAGTTTTTTTTATGCAAATCCGCAATATCAGTACTTGCATATTTTTCGGGAATGTGTTATAATAAAAGAGTATTGCTATTGCTCCACCAACTGACTCTTGAAGAATTGTATGAAGCTTGTGGGAGCAATGAATTCAATTCGGGAGTTTATGAAATGAATACATATATTGAAGAAATCCGCAGATATACATCGGCTGAGATGAAAAAAGCCTATGTGCGGAGTTTTGGCTGTCAGCTCAATATTTCCGACGGCGAAAAAATAAAAGGACTGCTGAAACAAATGGGTTACGCCTTTACCGAGGACGAAAACGAAGCTGATTTGATTATCCTCAATACCTGTGCTGTCCGTGAAAATGCGGAGGACAGAGTATTCGGCATAGTTGGCAGTATGAAAAAGCTGAAAGAACTGAAACCCTCCCTTATTATCGGTATATCGGGCTGTATGACAGCACAGGAGCATATTGCACAGCGGATTAAAAAGTCATATCCGCAGGTTGATATTGTGGTGGGAACTTCCGCTTTGAACAGCCTGCCAAAGCTTCTCGCTGACTGTATAAACGGGCAGAAATTCGGTATGGATATTGCGGAATATGCCGATTTTTCGCAGGTTGTGGAGCAGGTGCGTGAAAGCACATTCAGAGCAAGCGTGCCGATTATGTTCGGCTGCAACAATTTCTGCACATACTGCATTGTTCCCTATGTAAGAGGACGTGAACGCAGCCGCAAGCAGGAGGACATCATCACAGAGGTGAAAAATCTTGTGGAAAACGGCTATAAGGAAATTATGCTTCTCGGTCAGAATGTCAACAGCTACGGCAACGATTTCGGCGAAACAGAGGCATTTCCGAAGCTTCTCCGTGAACTTGACAAAATCGAGGGCGACTTTATAATCCGCTTTATGTCATCTCACCCGAAAGATGCAACACATGAGCTTATTGATGCGATTTTCGACTGCAAAAAAGTTGCAAAGCATTTGCATTTGCCATTGCAAAGCGGCAGCAGCGATGTGCTGGAGCGAATGAACCGCAGATACACCGCTGAAAAATATCTGGAGATAGTTGACTATATCCGCAGCAAAGACGAGGATTTCTCCCTTACTACCGATATTATTGTGGGATTTCCCAACGAGAGTGATGAGGAATTTGAAGCAACTTTGGATATGATGAAGCGTGTGAAATACGATAATATTTATTCGTTTATCTATTCACGAAGAACAGGCACAAAGGCGGCTGAAATGGAGGATTTAACCTCCGAGGAAGTCAAAGGACAGCGTATGCGTCGGCTTTTAGAGGTTCAGCGTGAGATTTCCACGGAGAATTACAAGAGGTTTATCGGAAAGAAAATGAGAGTCCTTGCAGACGATGTTTCAAAGAAGAAAATCGGCTGTATTTCTGGAAAATCCGAGGAATTCATAATAGTTGAATTCGAGGGTGACGAGTCCCTTATAGGGCAATTTGTTGATGTTGAAATCACCGATGCCATGAACTGGGCGGTATTTGGAAAGTTAATAAAATAAATTTATATATATTAAGGAGAAAAAACTATGGATATTATGGAAATGACAAGAGAATTAGGCAAGGCTTTACAGGCAGATGACCGCTATATTGCGTACAATCTGGCAAAGCAGGTCAACGATAACGATACTGAGTTGCAGCAGCAGATTACTGATTTTGACAGAATGAGAAACGAGCTTAATGCCGAACTCTGCAAGGAAAATAAGGACACAGACAAAATCAAGGAGTTGGACGAGGGTATAAAGGATAACTATAAGAAGATTATGTCTAATAAAAATATGATTGTATACACAGCAGCACAGGGTGCATTGGAGGCTCTTGTAAACAATATCAATCAGATTATTACTCTCTGTGCAAACGGCGAGGACCCCGAAACCTGCCAGCCTTCACAGGGATGCTCAGGC
>CALFMA010000680.1 GCA_937880065.1 uncultured Ruminococcus sp. | reverse complement strand
AGGCTCATCAAGAATAAGCAAATCGGGATTTTCCATTATAGCCTGTGCAAGTCCGAGACGCTGACGCATTCCGAGAGAATACTTCTTCACATGACGTTTAAGATTTGGGTCAAGTCCGACCTGTTTCATAGTTTCTTTGATTTTGTCTCCGTCGATTTTTTTATTAAGGTCAGCAAGTAGTTTCAGATTCCTGTAGCCTGAATAATAAGGAATAAATCCCGGAGTCTCAATGATAATTCCTACATTTTCAGGGAAGTCGCAGTCCTTGCCGATTTGTTTTCCGTCTACATGAACTGTACCCTCAGTAGGCTTTACAAAACCACAGATACATTTCATAAGCATGGTCTTTCCGCTGCCGTTGCGTCCGATAAGTCCATGGATTTTACCCTTATCAAAGTGGTGATTTATATTTTTCAGTATTTCGTGTTCTTTTATTGTAAGGGATAATTGTTCAACTTTTATCATATCTGTCAAGCCTCCGTTTCATCTATACTGTCAACGCTCATTTTCCCTGACGCAATTATATTTGCAAAAACAAGTACTGCTATAAATACTGCAAAATAAATGTATGAATATGATACGGGAAAAATCTCTTTTCTGAATATCTCTGTGTAATGAAGCCATACTATCGTGTTTGCCATCGGGAAACACCACATAAATGAAGCTTTTATTGATGTGAATAATCCTCCAAAGCCGATTATTCCGCTTACTGCAAGAAATCCTCCTGCTTTGAGTTTCCTTTGTCTGAATAAAAGCATAACAAGTATCAGCATAAAAAGATACAGAAACAATAGCAGGTATGTCTGTATTACAGCTGAAAACGGTGTCATCTGATTATAGAGGTTTTCAGGGAGAAGTTCAGAAGCAAACGCAAATCTCTCATCAGGAAATACTACATTATATCTTTTTGCAACCATACTCCAGCCGTTTGCAAGGAATGCCTTTCCTGTAAGAAATGCTGTGCATATTACATATATTACCGCAAGAAAGGTAACTGCACTTAAAGCTCCGAAAAGCATCTGACCTATCATCCAGTTTTTTCGTCCCGTACGTGATATCATAAACACCGTTGAGCCGTCTGTGCGTGGGAAATCGCTCATAAGAGTCAGAAAAACAATGGGAATAACAAGTGTAAGCATCTGAGAATTTCCGACAGCTATAAGTGGTTCAAGAATATTAAGCGGCTCACCCATTTTCTCCGAACGCTCCAGCAGCGGAGTAATTGCATAGGAGTAGATAAATGCAGTCAATACGGGGATTATTATCATTCTTGAATTGCATACCCATTTAAGCCACTCAGTTTGTGCAACCGACCATATTTTTCTGATTGAAATTTTATTGTCCATTGTCGGTGCACCTCCTTTGTGCAAGATTGAAAATAAACAGTACAAGCAAAGCGAATACGGAATATATAATCAAGGTATAATTGCCTGTTTCCGATTTATAGAGCACCTGTCCGATATTTGAAGGAGTAATAGAATTTACAATTTTTCTTACAGTATCATTTTTGAAATCAGTCTGCAATGAAAGTTCAAGCTGAGCAACGTTGTACATATACTGAATCAGAAAAGGAATACATATACAGAAATACTGATTCGTCGTAACAGAGCATATCAGAAAAGGCAGAAGTGACACACACATACCCGTCAGAACAGTCTGAAACAGCAGTTTCCAATATGGTACCTGATACATCATCATTTCTGCGTCGCACTGTGGAAATATGATATGTACAATTCCCGAAAAAAGCAGAAATCCGACAGCACATATCAGTGCGGCACTAAGCATAGCGGTAACAAGCTTTGAAAAGCACCAGCGGAATATGCCTGTTCTTGCAACGATATATCTTTTTCCGCCGCAGCGTCTTTCGTCGCACATAAGTTTTACAAAGGGAAATGATACTATTATGCTGAGAAACATCATAAGCCAGCTTCCGAAGCCTCTTGAACAGACGCTCTGTGCAGAAAATTCATAAAGCTTTGAGTTTTGCTCATCGAGCATCGTTATCATTTCAAAAATGCTGTATTCTCTCATTTTTGAGCCGTCATAATATCCTGCCGAGCTAAAACACATCAGCGTGAACGCAAGAACTCCCACTATAAAATACGGGCTGATAATAAGCTTTTTCAGCTCGGTGTATAAAACATTGAGAGTTTTCATTTTTATCAGCCCTTTCTGATTCTGGTTTCAACATTCATATCACCTTTTACAGCGTCAATGGTAAACAGAATTTTATTTGTTGTTGAGCGAAGAACAACATTATAAGCAGGAATAGTTTTGTTATTGTTCCAGTAGTCGTCGTCTGTCATAGCGTTACCACTATATCCAAGCTGAATGCTTTCTACATCATAAACAACAGAATTAGACAGTTTTTTCTTGATAAGCTCCAATACCTGTTCAAGTGATATAATCTCATTTATTGAATTACCTGTGGGACTGAGTGCAAAATTTGTTCCTTTTGTGTGCATCTGACTGATTTCTCCTAATTTACACATATAAATTTCAGATTGTCCGAGCAGCATTCCTTTA
>CALFMA010000679.1 GCA_937880065.1 uncultured Ruminococcus sp. | reverse complement strand
AACAAAAGCAATCGACAATCGCATCACCGAGGGCTACAACAATTTTGTCTACCACGCTCTTGAAACGAAATTCAATCACAAGGGCGAGGAAACTCCCCTGAAATTTTCTGAGGAAGCACAGAAAGCTTATGCAGATTATTACGACACCGCTATCGAGTCTGTTCTGCTTACCGACTTTGCCGAGTGCCCTGACTGGGGCGGAAAGTATCACGGACTTATACTGAGGCTCTGCGGAATAATTCACTGCATCAAGTGTCTGAGCGAGAATGTTTCTCCCGAAAGTTGTGAGGTTGATATGAAAACGCTGGGACAGGCAATCGACATTGCAGACTTTTATAAGCAGCAGTCCCGCTACGCTTACAGTCTTATGGACGGCGACGGCAGAACAGCAGCGGCGGAGTATGTTCTCAAAAAGCTGAGAGCCAATAATGTCAGGCAAATCAGCGGCAGGGATTTGCTTCACCTTTGCAGAAAGTTCAGGACGATGGACGAGCTTTCACAGCCTGTTGCTATTCTTACCGAGCACGGCTATCTCAGGAAAATCAGAATCGAAAACGAAAACGGAAAGACGGTCTCCGTTTTTGAAGTCAATGAAAAAGGTTAATGTACCACGTACCAAGTGTACCGGACGTAACAAGTGTAACAGCCGGTACATCTGCACCGTCTGGTACGTGGTACACCAATGTAAATTTTAAAACGAAAGGAAAAATGAAAATGATTATCAAGCATGAAGCAAACGACAAGAAGACAACTGAATTTATGGAGGCTTTTATGAAGAAAAATCAGAAGAATTATCAGAAGAAGAACGAGAATAAGAACGACCCTTTAATGGAAACTATCAACAATCTTTTCCCAGTCGGAAAGGAAATGACGCATGAGGATATTGATATCATCATGGATATGATTGTCAATATGTCTCCCATCAAGAGAACTCCCGAAGAGCTTGCGGCTATCAGAAAGGAAATTGAATTCGGACTCATTTTGGCAAATGCTGATGTGGATGAAAATGCAGTTATCAGAATTCATAAGGATGACGAAAACCTTTCGGATTTTGAAAAGGCAAAGCTTGAATTCCTCAAAGCAATCTATCCTGAAAAGGTAATCGCTCCCGAAGATATGGAGGACTTTACAAAGCTCTGGTACGGAGATTTTGTTCCGAAAAAGTTTATCAGAGCCGTCAGAAATTCTCGAAAAAGCTAATCAGCCTGCGGGCGTGGGAGTGTCATAGCAAGCATCGCCTGTGTATAGACACAGACACGTTTTTGCAAAAACTGTATGCCTGCTCTCTGTTATTATCATTGAGAGCAAGCATCGCCTGTGTATAGACACAATCAGTTTTTTGTAAACTATGCTTTCTGCAACTTCGTTGACAGCAAGCATAGCATTTGTGGCCACACTCCCTCATTTTCAGAGAAAATCCGTGCGCCGACAAATACAAAAAACTTGTTGGGAGAACCCAAACCCCTTGATTGATTTTCTGAAAAATCTGCGTCATCCCATAAGGGACTTGACAAAAATATTCTATTCGTGTATAATCGCTTTAAAGTGTTAAAATCTTTGAATTCGGAGGATATAAAAATGACAAGAAATAATTATTTTGATATAAGCACACTCGACAGAAATCGTGAACGCACTGTCGTTTTCTACGGACGAGTTTCCACAGAACACGAAGCTCAGCTCTCGGCTCTCGAAAATCAGATGCAGTGGTATTCCGACCAGGCGAAATATCACCCGAACTGGAATGTAATCGACAAGTATATTGACGAGGGTATCACAGGAACTCAGGCGAAGAAGCGTCCCTCCTTCCTCAGAATGATTGAGGACGCAAAGAGTGGAAAGTTCGATTTGATTGTAACCCGTGAGGTTTGCCGTTTTGCCCGTAATACTGTTGATACTCTCAACTTTACCCGTGAACTTAAAAACATCGGTGTTGAGGTGTATTTCGTTGAGGACAACATCTGGACTATGGACGGTGACGGTGAGCTTCGACTCTCCCTAATGCCGTCGTTACGGAAACCAGCCTGTCAGCCCAATATGATGC
>CALFMA010000678.1 GCA_937880065.1 uncultured Ruminococcus sp. | reverse complement strand
CTGCACCGAATCAGTTGGAGTTCATTTTCCACAACGGCACAACGAAAACGGTGGAATGGCAGGATCGTTCACGGTCGGAAAGCTGGACGGATGAGATGCGGAAACAGGCAGGTCGGATTTCAAAAGAAAGGAGATGGCACAGATGCCCGTAGTAACCAAAATTCCAGCAAGGCTGCACCCTGCGACCTTTGTACCTCTTGAAAGCACAGCAAAACGCAAGGTTGCCGGCTATGCGAGAGTATCAACCGATTCTGAGGAACAGCAGACTTCCTACGCTGCACAGGTCAGTTATTACACGGATTATATTCAGAAACGCCCCGATTGGGAATTTGTTGGTGTGTACACGGATGAGGGTATTTCTGCGACAAACACTCGACACCGTGACGGCTTTAACCGTATGATTGCAGACGCTCTGGACGGGAAAATTGAACTCATTGTCACAAAGTCAGTCAGCCGTTTTGCAAGAAATACTGTCGATTCTCTCACTACCGTCCGTAAGCTAAAGGAAAAAGGCGTTGAGGTATATTTCGAGAAGGAAAATATTTACACCTTAGATTCCAAGGGAGAGCTGCTCATTACGATTATGTCATCCCTCGCACAGGAAGAAAGCCGATCCATCTCTGAAAATGTCACCTGGGGACAGCGTAAGAGAATGGCTGACGGTAAGGTTTCACTCCCCTACAGTCGATATCGTAAGGGCGAGGACGGGCTTCCTGAAATTGTACCGGAGGAAGCGGAGATTGTTCGTCTGATTTACCGCAGCTTTATGGAGGGACTGACCACAAACAAAATCGCACAGATGCTTATGGAACAGGAAGTTCCTGCACCGGGTGGTCAGAAAAAGTGGTACAGCCGCACAATTGAAAGTATTCTCACTAATGAAAAATACAAGGGTTCAGCACTCCTTCAGAAGAAATTTACTGTAGATTTCCTTACAAAAAAGACAAAGGTCAATGAGGGTGAAGTACCGCAGTATTTCGTGGAACACAGCCATCCGCCTATCGTTGACCCAGGGGAATTTGACATGGTGCAGGCGGAAATGGTACGGCGAAAGGAGATCGGCAGAACCTACAGCAGCAGTAATATTTTTTCTTCAAGAATCATCTGCTCCTGCTGTGGCAGTTACTTCGGCTCAAAGGTCTGGCACTCCACCAGCAAATACCGTCGTGTGATTTGGCAGTGCAATCATAAATTTAATGGGGAACGATGCAAGACACCGCATTTTTATGAGGATGCCATTAAGGAGAAATTCGTAATCGCCTGCAAATCCGTGCTTGAGAATCGGGAGGATTTCCTTGCCGCCTGTCAGCAGGTGCGGGATCTTCTCTCCGACTGTACAGCTTTGGAGAAAAAGGTTGATGAACTGTTTGTTCAGCAAAATGAGGTCAATGCCATATTGCAGGCGTACATCAGAGAAAATGCCACAAAGCCGCAGAAGCAGGATGAGTACAACGAGCGTTATAACGAATACGCCCAGAAATCCGCTGAAATCAAGAAAGCCATTGCCGCTGTGCAGGCGAAAATTGCATGTCGGCTGTCACGGAAGGAACTGCTTGATGGGATGGTTCGTGAACTGGAGGCCGCTGATCTCGCCCTCGTGCAGTTTGATGAAAAGCTGTGGCGGATCATGGTGGAAAATGTGACAGTTGGGCTTGATGGTGAGATGGTGTTCCGATTCCGGAATGGGATGGAAGTAACAGTATAATTGGTAGATAACAACA
>CALFMA010000677.1 GCA_937880065.1 uncultured Ruminococcus sp. | reverse complement strand
GCCGTAAAAGCCTTAAATAGAGGGATTTCTCAAAAAAGAAAAGTTCCGTTGTGATTTTATGTGCGTTTATTTGAGTTAAAATTAGACATCTTATACATTTTCTTAATTCACAATGAAACTTATCTTCGAAAATAAATGCACCGCTTTTGACTTGAAATTTTGTCAAAGCGGTGCATTTTGCTTTTCAAAAAACTCATCATCAAAGTATTGAATTTTCTCACAGGAATGAACGCAAGAATCGTAAATGGGTACTCATTGGCTATGCTTGCTATTACCCCATAGAGTTACTTTTTATCCCTTTATGTAAGTAACAATCAAAACCTTGTTTTTACACGGTTTTGATAAAAAAAATACCCATAATACTGTATGTTTCATAAAACATCTTGTATTATGGCAGAAATTGTGATAAAATACATTCATTAACTTTAAGGAGGTGTATTTTACGATGAATAAAACAGAACTTGTTGCACTTATGGCTGAAGAAGCCGGATTGTCAAAGAAAGATGCTGAAAAAGCATTAAACGCATTTATCGGCGGCGTACAGAACGCAGTTAAAGCCGGAGATAAGGTTTCCTTAATCGGCTTTGGTACATTTGAAGCACGCGCACGATCTGCTCGTGAGGGCAAGAATCCGCAGACAGGCGAAAAGATTAAAATCGCTGCTTGCAAGGTTCCTGCATTTAAGGCAGGCAAAGCTTTCAAAGATTTAGTAAAATAAATCATAAGACAAAAGGCAATAAATATAAAACCATCTGCATTACCAAGTCGGTCTTACAGATGGTTTTATTGTTTATTCAATTACAATTCTGAGTGAAAACTTGCGGTCATTAGTCTTAAATTCATAAGCGGCACCGGCTTTTTCGCAGAAGGCTACTATTGAGCGTGTTCCAAGACCGTGTTCTGATTTCGTGCTTACGGGAACGCCGTTTTTATCGAGGCTTATGTTTCCGTCAAAACTATTGCTTATCTGTATCATAAAGCAAGGATAAGTTATTGCCTGTATTTCAATATATCTGTCTTCGGGACTAAGCTTCATACAGGCGTTGATGGCGTTTTCAATAGCATTAGCAAACACTACCGAAAGCCCGACTTCATCTACCGGCAATGTGTCCGGCAACTTGATAGAGGTTGTAATTTTTATTTGATTACTCTCTGCTTTTTGAAGATATGATGCAAGAATGGAATCTATAACAGCATTTAGGTATATCGCTTAACCTTTGTTTCATCAAGCTTCTTATGATATTTTTGCAGGTATTCAATCAGTTCATCATATTGCTTGTTTTCTGCCATTGTTGCAATGGAGTCTATTTTATGCCTGAAATTATGTCTTTCTATGCGGAAAGCTTCTTCGGATAAATTTATTTCGGCAATACGTTCTCTCATATTTGAAATCTGGAGTTTTAATATGTTTTCCTGCTCATTAGCAAAATGTAATTCTGCTTGATGCTTCAGCGTTATGAAAATATTGATATACAAAACAGGCATTAACACAAATAATAAAATTGCAAGCGGTAAGTATTCAGGTCTGTCTGTAATAATAGTCGGAAAGCTCATTACAAGCACCAGTACAACATAAAATACTCCTCCGATGGCAGCAAATGCGTACCAACCTTTTTTCGTATGCTTTTGTATCTCCAAAAATGCAGTTCTGAATTTTTTTGCAACAAACCATTCAAGCAAAGGAAAAGCAATAAGCCTTGAAAGAAACATAAAAATAAAGTTGTCGCCGGGCAAATAATAATCTAAGATGTAGGTAATATATATGATTTCAAGCGAAATGGTATCTACTACGCAGAAAGTAAACAAAAACCTTCCGTCACGGTATTTTGCAAGAAACCAAAAGAATATAAGGCTCGGCAACGTACAGGTAAGAAGCACTATCTCTCCGCACTTTTCAGGTCCGAGAATAAAAAAACAAGCAAGATTAAATATAGCAAGCGGAACCATTACAATTATGGTAAGCGTCATAGCCTTTTTCTTCGGGTATCTGGACTCATAAAGAAACATAAACAGGATGAGTACATGAACCAAAGACCATATAACAGATAATTCTCGAAATATTGTCATATTCTGCTTTCCTCCTTAAACCAAAAATCTATCCACGCTGAGCGAACATCAAGGCAGGCGGACTTTGGCAGGAATAAAATGTTTTCATTCCGAAAAACCAAAGAATCTTTTTTTACGGAACTGACATGATACAAGTTTACCAACATACTGCTTCCGCAAAGGAAAAAAGAATTATCGCATAACAGTTCTTCTACTGCTTTTGAAAATCCTGTGCGGATAGTTGTGCTCTCTAACGTGCTTCCGTCTGCAAGATGATATACGATTGCTTTTCTGACAAGCTCTGCATAGACGATTTTTTCATACGAAAGTCTTGTAATACCTTCGGAAGTTTTTACTATAAAACTTTTTTCTTTGGATGAAATGTGTTCGGCTATATCATCAAGTGTGTTAAAAAGCTCGCTTTCTGCAACGGGTTTTAGGATATAGTTCGTAGCTTTTGCTTTGTAGGAATCTATCGCAAATTCATCATTTGATGTAAGATATATTATTTTTCCTTTGACACCTTGCCTGCGTAATTCAACACCAAGCTCAATGCCATTCATACCGGGCATAACTACATCAAGTATAAAAGCATCAAACTCACAGCTTTTGCTGATTGCGTCAAGAAGATTTTCAGCATTGGAATATTCTGAAACAGTAATATTTCTGTCAGATACAGAAATTTCATAACCGTTATCTGCAATAACAATATTAGAATCCGAGCGATTTTCTAATATATTAGTATCAAAATATACCTTAATCATAATTCCTCCTTTGCATTATAAAACTTTAAATAATTATTTATATTATAAATGGAAAGGTAATTTTTAATCTTGGAATCGTTGCGGGACTTTTTAGTATTGCTGGAAATTATATTGGAGCAAAGTTTTTTACAAACAAGGGTGCAAAAATCCTTCGTCCAATAATAATTTCTGTTTTGGTGATTTTTTTCTGCAAAATCCTAATGGAAAATTTTATCCCATAAGAGAGTTGTGAGCCTCTTGGATTTTTGCTGGAATATCAATGTGTTGTGGACATTGTTTTACACAAGCACCACAATTTACACATTGATTTGCACCTTTGTTCCAATTTACAAGATTTTCATAATCTGTTAATAAAATTTTTTCAGTTTGCTCAAACAAACCTCGCATAGAAGCATTATTGTATTTTTCAAAAATTTCTGGAATAGAAACACCTTTAGGACAAGGCACACAATACTTACAACCTGTGCAAGGAACTTTTATTTTTGATTCAAACCAAAATTGAGCCTTTTTTATAACTTCTAACTGGGATTGTGGCATAGAATTTGGAAAGGCAGTTGAAGCAACAGCACAATTTACAAGTATTTGCCCTTCATCATTCATTCCTGAAAGAGCTGTTATCACTTCTTGACTTTCCCAAACATAACGCAAAGCCCATTCAGCAGGTAACCGAGGAACATCAGCGGAGGCAAAAATATCTCTAATTCCACTAGGAGGATTTGCCAATAATCCACCACGTAAAGGTTCCATAACAATAACACCAAGTTCTTTTTGTGCTGCGTATTTTAAACCTTGCCAACCTGGATTTTGTGTGCGTTTTTCACCATCTTCATCTATGTAATTATACTGAAGTTGACAAAATTCAAAACCTGAATATTCATCACACATCTTTTTAAAAGCGTCAAAATTATCATGAAAGGAAAAACCAATATGTCTTATTTTACCTTGAGATTTTGCATGTTCTAAAAATTTTGTTACATTAAGATTTTTCATCTGTTCCCAACGAGAACCATCCATTGCATGTAAAAGATAAAAATCAATATAAGAAGTTTGAAGTTTTGCTAATTGTTCATCTAAAATTCTGTAAAAATCATCTTCTTTTTGAATAGAAAGTC
>CALFMA010000676.1 GCA_937880065.1 uncultured Ruminococcus sp. | reverse complement strand
CAGCGAAGCGGTATACCCTGATAACTGCTATTTGCTTTTCGGCAGAGAAGATAAGGGACTTCCCGAAAAGCTGCTGTATGAAAATCCTGAATGCTGCGTCAGAATTCCTATGAGGAATGAACTGAGAAGCTTAAATTTGTCCAATTCCGTTGCAATTGCAACTTATGAAGTGCTGCGGCAATGGGATTATCCAGATTTATCCCGTGAGGGAAAACTTACACAATATGAATGGTAAAGGAGATGACTGAAATGTCAAAAATTAAAATCATCACAGACAGCTGCTGTGACCTTACAAAAGAAGTTGTAGACGAACTTGGAATAAAGGTACTTCCTCTTTCTATCACAATAAACGGTGAAACTTTCCGTGAAATGTATGATAAGTCAGCTGATGAATTTTACGATTTACTGCTGAAATCCAACGAGCCTGCTAAGCATGCCGCAATCAATCCTACAATGTTCGAGGAGGCATACAAAGAGGCTATTGACGAGGGCTACACAGATATTATTACTGTATCTCTTAACGGCCTTGGTTCTGTAACATATAATAATGCTATTCTTGCAAAGGATGAATTATTCGATAACAATCCCGAATTAAAGGATAAAATCCGCATTTTCAATCTTGACTCAAAATGCTACACAGTATTCTACGGCTACCCTATTATGGAAGCTGTAAAGAAAATAAACAAGGGTGCAACAGCTGAAGATATTGTTGCATATCTTCAGGACTGGTTTGATGTATGTGCTGTTTATGTTGTTCCCTATAACCTCAAATTCGCAAAAAAATCAGGCAGAATTTCCGCTGCTGCTGCATTTGCAGGTGAACTTTTAGGATTAAAGCCTATTATTGAATTTGCTGACGGTGTAACCACAACAATTGAGAAAATCCGTGGTGAAAAAAATATCGTTCCAAAGCTTATAGATTGCATCGAAAAGAGAATGACTCCTCAAACTCCATATCTTCTTATCTACGGCAGAGATGACACACTTGCCAAGGAAGTTGAAAAGGAAATGATAAAGAAAACAGGCAAAAAGGCTGAAATGTACGCTAAAATCGGCTGTGCAGTTGCTTCAAATATTGGTCCTGACCTTGTTGCAGTTCTCGTGAGAAGAAAAAATAAGTAATATAAAAGGGATGTCCGAGGGCATCCCTTTTGTAATTTAAGATGATTACTGCATCTTGTAAGAGTTAATCATCTTCTGAACCATACGACCGCCGATAGAACCTGCCTCACGTGAAGTAAGGTCGCCATTGTAACCCTGCTTGAGGTTTACGCCAAGCTCAGATGCTGATTCCATCTTAAATCTTTCAAGAGCCTCTCTACCCTTTTCTGTCATTACACCGCTGTTGTTATTTGAATTGCTGCTCATAGTTTTGTTCTCCTTAAAGTTGAATTATTGATGCCGTGATAGTATTATATTTCAAAAATAAAAAAATATAAATGGAAATTTTAGCTGTTTTTATCATACATCTATCACAAACTTAATATATAATAAAATTACATATTAAAGGAGCGTGATACTATGAAATTAGCAACTGCATTATCTGAGAGAGCAAGTTTGCAGATTCGTTTGTCAGAAATACAAATTCGTCTCAATGCCAATGCAAAGGTACAGGAGGGCGATGTTCCCGCAGAAAATCCTGTGGAACTTATAGCTGAAAAGGACAGAATTCTTGATGAACTGGAAAATCTTGTCACAAGAATTAATCTTACAAACAGCAAAACAGAATGTGACGGTGTTACAATCACAGAACTTATTTCAAAACGTGACAGAATGAAGAAAGATGTTAATATAATGCGTTCGTTTCTCAATAACGCAAGTTCAAAAATTGACCGTTACAGCAAGACGGAAATTCTCATTAAAAGCACCGTTGATATATCTGAATATCAGAAAAAGCTTGATGTAATTTCTAAGGAATTGCGTCAGATTGACGAGAAAATTCAGGAGTTGAACTGGACTACCGAATTAATTTAACCCGATAATAGCGGTAGTATGGCAGAGTGGATATTATCTCCCGAAAGTGAGAATGACTTTCAAAAATACTTACGATTAAGGCAATGGGCAGGCTATTTATTTTTATTATGTCCGGCAATGTTACACGTGCAATTACCTTAATGGTTTACAAGTTTTTATTATTACCGAATATCAGCTGTTATATGAGGGTGGAGTCGGGGTAGCTATAAAAAATTATCGCTTTCGCTAATGCGGAGGCGATTTTATATTTTAAATAAACTCTCCCCCATTCATAAGAACAGGGGAGAGTGATTACAGTTATATTATTAAGATATAGAAAGTGTAACTGTATCAGAAACAACCATATTTCCAGCTTTATCGGTAATTTCGCAATAAACCTTTCTGCCGTTTGATTCATTAGTCATAGGACATTCATAAGTTGAACCTGTTACCTTTGACTTGATAAATTTATCGGAATTTGCCTCGCAATAGTACCATTGATATGAAAGATCTTTACCTTTTGCAGTTACTTTTGTCTTTACCTCTGAGCCAAATGGTGCAGATGCATTTTTAGGTTGTTGTGTAATTATAAAATAATAAGGAATCCAGGTTATATCACCGCTATAATCCTGCAAAACACTATCTGTCCACGTCGGATTATCCCCAGGATAATATACGGTTGTACTTACACTATCAAAACAAACTGAATCAATTATAGGTGCATCTCCCTCGAAAACTATTTTTTCAATATTGTCATTTTTATTACCGTAGCCAGAAAATAAGCGACTCCCAATTCTTGTAATAGAATCAGGGAAATTTATTTCAGTTATACTCTGACATTTAAAAAAAGCTTCACTTTCAATAGATGTAAGAGAATCAGGGAAATTTATTTCAGTTAGATTTGTACATCCATAAAAAGCTCTTTTGCCGATACTTGTAACAGAATTAGGGAGATTTATTTCAGTTAGATTTGTACATCCAATAAAAGCAGATGAGCCGATACTTGTAACAGGGTATCCCTCAATCTCAGCGGGAATTTCTACAGAAACATCTGAACCATCATAATCAGTTATCGTAACTTCGCCGTCTGTTATTTTGTATTCTAAACCGTTGTCAAGCCTTTTTTCCTCTGCCGAAGCGCTCATTGTAATCTCATTAACAACAGGCACACATATTGGTGCAATGCCTATTAAAAGACCTGCAGCACAGCTAATTAATCGTTTAAACATTTTTCATTCCTCCATTTTTATATAATATTTATACCTGATTTATCAAGTATATTTATATTATAGCATTTACCACATAAATTGTCAATGATTTTAAAGGAATTTCATCCATATATGATATATATACAAAAAAGAGGAAGCGAACTTCCTCTTTTTTAATATACGGTTATTAGAGATTAACCAAGTTCTGCAAAGTACTTGATTGTTCTTACCATCTGGGATGTGTAAGAGTTTTCGTTGTCGTACCAGGAAACAACCTGTACTTCGTAAAGATCATCAGCGATCTTAGCAACCATTGTCTGAGTTGCATCGAAGAGAGAACCGTATGTCATACCGATAACGTCGGAAGAAACGATCTGTTCTTCGTTGTAGCCGTAGGAAGCAGAAGCAGCAGCCTTCATAGCAGCGTTGATGCCGTCCTTGGTGATATCCTTACCCTTAACCTCTGACTTAACGATTGGCTGAGCAAGCTGATCATTGCCCCAACCGATGATGTACTCCTTATCCTCGAAGTCGTCGTCGATCTTCACAGTGATGTTAGCCTGAGCAGTAAGCAAGTCACCAATGATTGTAGTAAGGTGGTTGCGCTGGATAGGAATCTGAGTGTTGAAGTCGTGCTCATGAATCTTGCGAGTCTTAGCAGCATCCTCGTATACTGTCATAGTGAAGTTTACGGTAGTCTGCTCACCCTCAACTGCCAAGAGGTAGTCAGTGAAGAGAGTCTGGTTTGTTGAGAACTCGTCGTAACCAGCAGTGTAAGGGATAGTCTTGCTAACCTCATAGCCATACTTGAGCTCGTCACCAGTCATCTCCTCAGCGTTAAGCATGCCATTTACAGCGTTGAATGACTTGTAGATAGCGTGGTTGTAGAATGTAACCTCAGCCTCAGCAGGATCTGCATACTCCTTAACCCAAGCGCGGTCAGTAGCAAGAACGCGGATCTTACCGAATGGACGCTTCAAAGTAGCATTAAGCTCGTTAACCTTACCTGCCTCAACCTTTACA
>CALFMA010000675.1 GCA_937880065.1 uncultured Ruminococcus sp. | reverse complement strand
TTTCTTTCCTGTAATGTCGCTTATAGCCTCTGCTGATTTCTCAGCAAATCCCTCGGGGGCATTAAGTCCTGTGCCTACAGCTGTACCGCCTAAAGCAAGTTCTTTCAGTTCCTCACAGGAAGAAATAATCATCTTTCTGTCCTTTTCAAGGGAAGAACGCCAGCCGCTTATCTCCTGTGAAAATTTAATGGGAGTTGCGTCCTGCAAATGTGTACGTCCGCTTTTTACAATTCCCTCATTTTTTGCTTCAAGGCGGATAAAGGTTTCAATCAATGTATCAACAGCGGGGATAACCTTATCCTCAATGGCAATTACAGCGGCAATGTGCATAGCTGTGGGGAATGTATCGTTGGAGGACTGGCTCATATTTATATCATCATTTGGATGAAGAAGCTTACTTCCTGCAATTTCATTTCCTCGGTTAGCTATAACCTCATTTGCGTTCATATTGGACTGTGTACCGCTTCCCGTCTGCCATACAACAAGGGGGAAATGGTCGTTGAGTTCACCGCTTATAACCTCATCGCAAGCCTGTGTAATAGCCGCAAGCTTTTCAGCTGTCATTTTTTCGGGCTTCAGCTGATTATTTGCAATAGCTGCTGCCTTTTTCAATATGCCGAAAGCATGAGTTATCTCACGGGGCATTGTTTCAATTCCAACTCCGATAGGGAAATTCTGATGACTTCTCTCAGTCTGTGCTGCCCAGTATTTGTCAGCAGGCACTTTTACCTCACCCATAGAGTCGTGTTCAATACGATAATCCATTGTAATTACCACCTTTACAAGCATTTTACATCTCTGCTTTACAGAGATAGTGATTTTTTTAACAAGTGATTACATTTAAAAAAACTTTATGGAAACATTCAGCTTTTATCAGTCGTTTCCGCAAGTTTCACTTTCAGAATTAAGACGATAGGAAAGTGTTGCAAGGCTGTCGCCAAGGTGAACATTTTCCACCGAAACATCAGAATGGTTTATACGCAGGTCATAGTGTGTGAAATTCCAGAATGCACGGATTCCCTTCGCTATAAGCCTGTCAACCTCTTTTGATGCCGCCTCTTTCGGTATACAGAGAATTGCACAGCGTGGATTGTGTTCTTCACAGATTTTATCAAGCTCATCCATATCTGAAATCTCCACATCGCCTATCTTATCGCCGATAATTGCAGGGTTTGTGTCGAATATTCCCACAAGCTTGAAGCCCTTGCTCTCGAAATTAATATGTGAAGCAATTGCTCTGCCGAGATTTCCAGCACCGAGAAGAATAGTCGGTGTAATCTTGTCAAGTCCGAGAATTCTGCCGATTTCAATTTTAAGAGCCGCAACATTATAGCCATAT
>CALFMA010000674.1 GCA_937880065.1 uncultured Ruminococcus sp. | reverse complement strand
CGTAAGCTACAAAGAGCCTGACTCTGATGAAAGCGAAATTCTGAGATTTCCTGTAACTGAGGAAAAACTGACAGATTTCCCCAGCGAGGATATGCAGTTTGCAACCTGCGTTGCTGAGTTTGGAATGCTCCTTGCTGAAAGCGAATACTCCGAAAATTTGTCATATGAAAATATTATTGATACTCTCAACGGCCTTGACTGTGTATATACAGATAAGTACAAGGCGGAATTTGTGGAACTTGTGGAGAAAGTTTCCTGATGCTTCGGCACAATTATAGGAGGGAAGTATAAAAACAATGCCTCGCAGTATGCGAGGTGTTGTTTTTTGCAATGCGTAATGCGTAATTATTTATAAAACCATTAGCTGTTAGCCATTAGTCTATAGCTGTATGGGCAGTAATTTATTGTTGTCGTCCAAAAACAGCTAACAGCTAAAGGCTAAAGGCTAAAATCTTATATCAACGAAATCACATAGTAAATCAAGCCGTACATAAATGCCGCTGTGCAGCCGTATAATATAACAGGGCCTGCTATGGTGAAAATTTTCGTACCTACTCCCGTTATAAGCCCCTCTGTCTGGGCTTCAACAGCCGATGAACTTACAGCATTGGCAAAGCCTGTGATTGGCACAAGAGTTCCTGCCCCTGCATGCTTCGCAAGGCGGCTGTATATGCCCGTTCCCGTCAGCATTGCACTTATGGTCACAAGTATTACCGATGTCCAAGTTCCTGCATTTTCTGCGGAAAATCCCATATTTTTAAATGCCGACAAAATAATCTGTCCAATCATACATATGCTGCCGCCTGTGAAAAAAGCGTAGGAAACATTTACTGCGGATTTTGTTTTCGGTGCGGCTTTTTCTGTCATTTCCCTGTATGCCTGCGGTGAAATATTCATAAAATCCAACTCCTTTCCCTTGTATAATACCCAATTCAAGAAAAAATATTTCGTTTAATAAAAAATTTTTCTGTTTAGTGTTGACTTATTGGCGGAAATAGGGTACAATTATAATGATGAATTATGCGTATAAGATATGGTGAATTATGATAAATTTGAAAAAGACGGCGGCTGTTGTAATCGGAGCCGCTTTGACTGTGGTGACTGTCTGTGCATCTGCTTTTTTTGGCACGGCTCAGCCCAACAGTAATAAATACCCCGTGTTCGGTGTCGATGTTTCCAATTATCAGGGAGTTATCGACTGGGAACTCATAGATAAGCAGAATGTGGATTTTGCTTTCATCAAGGCTACCGAGGGCAGCGGCTACGTTGACCGCTTTGTAGCAAGAAATCTTGACAACATAGCTGATACAGACATAATTTGCTCCTGCTACCATTTTTTCAGCTTCGACAGTTCAGGAGTTACACAAGCTGAAAACTTCATCAAAACAGTTGATAAGGATAAAATTCAGCTCCCCCCTGTGGTGGATATTGAGTATTACGGCGACAAATCCAAGAATAAGCCAAGCCGACAGGAGGCGGAGGAAATACTGTTCCCTCTCCTTGAAAAGCTTGAAGAATATTACGGCGTAAAACCCATAATCTATACAACCCTCCCTGTTTATTACAGATATGTAGCAGAAAATTTCTCCGACTATCCCCTTTGGATTCGCTGTACGCAGTTTGAACCCGACCACCTTGACTGGAAATTCTGGCAATACAGCGACAAGGGAAAACTTGAAGGATATTACGGAACAGAGCCGTGCATTGATTTCAATGTATTCAACGGCACAATGGAAGAACTGAAACAGCTTGAAATTGAGGACTGATATTTTGATTTTACAACTTGATACGGTAACAAAGGATTATATATGGGGCGGTACACGACTTCGTGAGGAATTCGGCAAAATCGGAGGAAAACGACTTGCTGAAAGCTGGGAGTTAAGCGTTCACCCCGACGGTATGTGCAGGATAAGCGGCGGTGAATTCCACGGTATGACTTTACGGGAATTTGTAGAGAAATTCCCCGAAAGTACGGGGAAAAACAGCATTGGAAATATCCCTGTGCTTGTGAAGCTTATTGACGCAAAGGAAAATTTATCCTTGCAGGTTCACCCCGACAATGACTATGCAAGGCAGTTTGAGGGAGATAACGGCAAAACTGAGGCTTGGTATATAGTTGACTGTGAGGAAAATGCGTCAATTATCTACGGTTTCAAGGAAAATCTCACAAAAGAGGATTTCCGCAGAGCAATTGCTGAAAATACCCTCCACGAAAAGGTTAATACCATTGCCGTGAAAAAAGGCGACGTGTTCCTCATAAGGGCAGGTATGCTCCACGCTATCTGCAAAGGCTGTCTTATTGCGGAAATTCAGCAAAGTTCCAACGTGACCTACCGTGTATATGACTACGGCAGAGTTGATGACAATGGAAATACCCGTGAGCTTCATATAGAAAAGGCCCTTGATGTGACTTCCCTTGAAAGGGCTGAAATTCCCGTTCAGAGCAGGGAAAAAGGCGGAATTATCTGCCAATGCGAATATTTTACCATAAGCCGTGAGGATATAAACGGCAGCGGTGAAATTCACGTAAACGAAAATTCCTTTACCCATATAATGATTTTACAGGGCAAAGGTGAGCTTATTTCCGAAAATACCACTCACACGGCGGAAATGGGCAACAGCTTCTTTGTAACCGCAGGTTCAGAGTGGCAGATTAAAGGTAATTGCAGTATCTTATATACTGTGGTATAAAAAACGGAGGTTTAAAAATATGAAATACTATGTAGGAATTGATTTAGGCGGAACAAATATTGTTGCAGGTGTTGTTGATGAGGAATACAACATAGTTGCAAAGGCAAGCACTAAGACAAACTGTCCCCGCCCTGCTAAGGAAATTGCCGATGATATGGCAAAAATGGCTATTCAGGCAGTTGAGAACGCTAATCTCACAATGGAGCAGATTGAGTGGATTGGTATCGGTACTCCCGGTATCGCTAACAGCGAAACAGGAATTATCGAGTACTCCAACAACCTCGGCTTCAAGGATACTCCTATGGTTGAGTATATCCGTGAAACAATTGACAAGCCTGTTTTCATTGAAAATGACGCAAACGCTGCTGCATACGGCGAATTTGTTGCAGGTGCTGCAAAGGGTGCAAAGAATGCAGTTTGCATCACTCTCGGCACAGGCGTAGGCGGCGGAATTATCATTGACGGCAAGATTTATTCAGGCTCAAACTTTGCAGGTGCTGAAATCGGTCATACTGTAATTGAGGTTGACGGTGCACAGTGTTCATGCGGACGTAAGGGCTGTTTCGAGGCTTATTCCTCTGCTACAGGTCTTATCAGAATGACAAACGAGGCTATTGCAGAACATCCCGACAGCATTATGGCTGAAATGGCAAAGACTGCAAAGGTTACAGCACGTACATCATTTGACGCTATGAGAGATGGCGATGAGTATGCAAAGGTTGTTGTTGACAAGTACATAAAGTACCTCGCAGCAGGTATCACAAACACAATCAACATCTTCCAGCCTGATGTTCTCTGCATCGGCGGCGGTGTATGCAACGAGGGTGACGCACTTCTTCTCCCTGTAAAGGCAATCGTTATGGAGGAAGTTTACACAAGAAATTCCCCCAAGAATACAGAAATCGTAATTGCTAAGCTTGGCAACGATGCAGGCATTATTGGTGCTGCATTCCTTGGCAGAGCTAATGGTTAAAATGTAAGTGAATCAAAAAATCCGCCTTGATTACAGGGCGGATTTTTTAAGGGCATCTCTAAAAACCCCTTTCGAGAAAAAACAGCTATGCACGACATCTGCTTCGTCAACCTCCCTTGGAGTGCGAAAGCACGCCTTCGGAAGCTTTTCTTGCAGCTGCCGCACCTATCTGCTTTTTCTTTAATCAAACGAGTTTTTAGAGATGCCCTAAAGTTTTTTCCTCAGATAAACCATATCTGTAAGCAGCACCTCACATTCATAAATAGGGTGGTCATAGTTGTCGGTGAAAAAATTTTTCACGGTATGGGAACGGACAAATCCGCATTTTTCGTAGAAAGGCACAGTCAGCGGACTATCGCCTGTTCCGACTTGCAATATAGAAAAAAAAACCTTGTATTTGCGGCAGATAAAGTCAATCATTGCCCTTGCATAGCCTTTTCCTTGATATTGTGGCTCTGTGGCGATGTTCTTGATTTCAAGGATTCCCTCACCCTCGTCCGTCACTACACATTCGCATTTCACCCCGTCATCGTCAAGGACGTACATTGTCCCCCTGTCGATATAGCGGTCAATCATATCTTCCTGCTCGTCAGCCAACAGCAAAAGTGAAAGATATTGCTTTTTATTTTCTTTGATTTCACGTATGTTCATAGTATTTTCTCAGCTTTCTTGGTAAATCTGAATTCTCAATAAAAATAAGAGAAAACGGCTATATATTGACTTTTACATAAAGAAATACATATAAATGTAACATCCGCCGACTGAAATAAAATTGCTCATTCCGTGCATTATCATGGGATAAACGACACTTTTGGATTTCAGAAAAACAAATCCATACACTAAGCCGAGAACAAAGGCATATATTATCTGAAATAATTGCGGCGGAAGCGGCATAGCTGCGTTGTAATGAGCAATTGCAAATAGAAATGATACGGCTAAGACAACACCTATGTTGAAGAATTTGCTATCTGATTTGATTACCGTTTTATACCACACGATAGGCAGAGAACGGAATAATATTTCTTCTGAAGTGCCTGATAGCAACAGTTGAAATGCCAATGTTCCGATAACATTTGTTGCTGTTAGCTCATAATCATAAATTCCGATTGTTCCTAAAAAAGAGCCTATTATGTATGCTCCCAGAAAATAAGCGAAAATTACAGCACAAAAAATAAAAGTATATTTTATTCCATTTTTATCATACTTTGGCTTTAGCTTGAAATCTGTTTTATCCGATGTTTTATGAAGTATAAATATAACAACAAGTGCAAGAAGCATTTGCATAATGTGGTGAACTGACAAACGCATAAATAGACTGTCTTTATCTATTGACGAATAATCAAAAATATCTGCAATAATCCAGCCGATTTTGCTAAAAAAGTATTGTATAACAAATAAAATGACGGTTAATATTAAAAAGATTATGGATTTCGAAATTTTGTTGGACACTACGTTCACTTCCTATTTGTTATTGTTTTGACCAATGAAATTATATCATATTCAGCTGATTTTGTCAAATAAAAAAGGCTGCTCCAAACGGAACAGCCTTTGAAATGTTAAGTAAAAAATTACTTGATTTCGATTGTAGCACCAGCAGCCTCGAACTTTTCCTTAAGCTCGTTAGCCTCTGCCTCTGAAACGCCTTCCTTGATAGCCTTAGGAGCAGACTCAACTACTTCCTTAGCTTCCTTAAGACCAAGACCGAGGATTTCCTTAGCAGCCTTGATAACAGCCATCTTAGCGTCACCGAAGGAAGCGAGGATTACGTCGAACTCTGTCTTAGCGTCAGCAGCAGCAGCTGCACCGCCAGCAGCAGGAGCAGCAGCAACCATTGCTGTTACACCGAATTCCTCCTGAATTGCCTCTACGAGCTCAGCAAGCTCAAGAACGGAAAGAGTCTTGATTTCTTCTACAAAATTTGTGATCTTCTCTGAAGCCATGATAATAATCTCCTTTATAATTATTTGCCGATTACGGCGATAGTATTAAGCTGACAACTTAAATAAACAAGTGAAATCAGGCAGCTTCTTCTGACTTCTTGTCTGCAACTGCCTTGAGAGTAGCTGCGAGTTTCTGCATTGGACCCTGGAGAGAGCCAACGAGCTGTGCGAGCAGAACATCCTTTGAAGGAATCTTGGAAAGAGCAACAACTCCTGCCTTGTCGTAAACTTCACCTTCAACGTAACCTGCCTTGAGATTGAACTTTTCGTCGCCTGACTTCTCAGCGAATTTACCGAGAATACGTGCGGGAGCAGTCTGGTCGTCGTTTGAGAGAGCGATAGCTGTTGTTCCGTTAAGAACCTCCTCGAATCCCTCAATACCGCAATTCTGGAATGCACGGAGGAGCAGAGTGTTCTTCTCTACGAAGTAGTTAACTCCTGCCTCACGAAGCTCCTTTCTGAGCTTTGTGTCTTCCTCAACGGTGATGCCCTTGTAGTCAACGAGAACGCCTGATACGGAGTTCTTGATGAGGTCTGTGAGCTGTTCAACCTTAGCCTTCTTGGCTTCGAGAACTGCATTGCTTGGCATTGTGTATTCACCTCCGAATTATTTTTTATCGTATTCGGAGCAATAAAAAAATCCTTTGCCGACAGCTCGGAAAAGGACAATGATAACTCTTATCAATTGCACTCCTCGGCGGGACTTACGGGCTTTCGCCTTGCCAGCTGTCTTTAGAATACGATATTTGCTGAAATCAGCTTTTATATTATAGCACACATTTCACAGCTTGTCAACCCCTTTTTTGAAATTTTTTCGGATTTTTTTAAAATCCCTTGCTATTTGGGCGAAAACGTGATATAATGAGTTTTATAATGATTATTACGAGGTGATTATATGAAGCTTCTCGCCATTGACGGAAACAGTATTCTGAACCGTGCATTTTACGGTATAAAGCTGCTTTCAAATAAAAAAGGCGTTTTCACCAATGTCATTTTCGGTTTTATGAATATATATTTAAAAAATTTTAACGATGTGCAGCCCGATTCCGTGGCAGTTGCATTTGACCTGAAATCCCCGACTTTCCGCCATAAAAAAGTGGAAAGCTATAAGGCGAACCGTAAGGGTATGCCCCCCGAACTTGCCCAGCAGATGCCATTAATAAAGGAACTGCTGACGCTTATGGGCATTAAAATTGTGGAGTGTGAGGGTTTCGAGGCAGACGACATTCTCGGAACTTTGTCGAAAAGCTGCACAGATTGCGGCTGTGAATGTTATGTTCTCACGGGTGATAGGGATAGTTTGCAGCTGATTGACGAAAATATCACCGTTCTCCTTGCTACAAACAAGGAAACGATTCACTACACTCCTGCCCGATTTATTGAGGATTACGGCTTTGAGCCAATCCGTCTTATCGACTTGAAAGCCCTTATGGGCGACAGCTCCGACAACATCAAGGGCGTGGCGGGAATCGGCGAAAAAACGGCGACTGCTCTTATTAAAGAGTACGGCACGATTGAAAATCTCTATGAAAATTATGCACAGTCAAACCTTACAAAGGGAGTTAAGACAAAGCTTGAAAATGGCGAAGAATCGGCAAAAGAGAGCAAATGGCTTGCTACGATTGTCCGTGATGCGCCTGTTGAAAAATGCCTTGATTTCTATAAAATCGGGGAGGCTGACAAGGCTGAATTGAGCCGTTTTCTCACGGAACTGGAGATGTACAAGCTCCTCGATAAGCTTGAAATTTCAGCCTCAGCCGCTGAAAAATCCGTTGAAAAGCCTGTGGAGGAATACGTTCCTGTGGAGCTTTCTTTCGGGGAACTGACAGCTGAAATAATCGACAAATTTGCGTCAACAGCCTATTTATTTGACGGCGAAAAGCTGACAATTCTTGATGATACAACGGTTTACCAAACAAATTCCGAGGAACTGATACTTCAATTTTTGGCTTCAGACTGCGAAAAAATCACTATGTCCGCTAAACCTCATTATCGCTGGGCAATGGCACGTGGCGGAAATCTCCGCAATCTCAGAACTGACGGGGAAATCTGCGGCTATCTGCTGAATACTGCCGCATCCGACTACGGCACGGAAAAGCTGTGCGGTGAGTATGGTGTTCACTACTGCACAGAAAATGGCGATTTTGCCGAATTAGCGTCACTTCCACGACTTGTGAAGAAACTCCGTGAAGCCGTTGATGCTGAGGGAATGACCGACTTGCTGGACAATATTGAAATGCCCCTTTGCGAGGTTCTTGCGTCAATGGAGCATCAGGGAATTCTCATTACAAAGCAGGGTGTTGAGGAATTTGGTAAATATCTTACGGAAATGATTGAGGAAACTCAACAATTAATATACGACGAAGCGGGGCATACGTTTAATATCTCCTCTCCGAAACAGCTTGGAGTTGTACTTTTTGAGGAACTCGGACTGCCTGCGAAGAAGAAAACTAAAAGCGGATATTCCACAAATGCCGAGGTTTTGGAGGAATTGCGAAGCTTCTGCCCCATTGTGGATAACGTGTTAAAATACAGACAGTATACAAAATTGAACTCCACCTATGTTACAGGGCTTCTTGAAAAGGTTGCCGAGGACGGACGAATTCACACGTCTTTCAAGCAGACGGAAACCCGAACAGGCAGAATTTCCTCAACTGAGCCAAATTTGCAGAATATTCCCGTCCGTACCGAGTTAGGTGCGGAGATGCGGAAATTCTTTGTTGCCGATGAGGGAAAAGTGTTGATTGATGCGGATTACAGCCAGATTGAACTGCGAGTTATGGCACATCTGTGCGGCGATGAAAATATGATTTCCGCCTTTACATCGGGGGAGGATATTCACACTTCCACGGCTTCACAGGTGTTTGATATGCCTGCGATTATGGTCACTTCTGAGATGAGAAGTGCCGCAAAAGCCGTAAATTTCGGCATTATCTATGGTATGGGGCCGTTCTCTCTGTCAAAGGATATCGGCACATCTGTGGCACAGGCGAAGAAGTATATTTCGGACTATCTTGCTAAGTATCCAAAGGTGCAGAAGTTTATGGATAACACCGTTGACAATGCCATGAAAACAGGAGTTGTAACGACTATGTTCGGGCGAAAAAGACTCATTCCCGAACTTCTTTCATCCAACAAAATGTTACAGGCGGCAGGTAAGAGAATTGCTATGAATACACCTGTTCAGGGAACTGCCGCTGACCTTATAAAAATCGCAATGATTAACGTATATCGCCGTTTGAAAGCTGAAAATCTCGATGCGGAACTGATATTGCAGGTGCACGATGAACTGATTATCGAGGCTGATTTATCCTGTGCTGAACGCTGTGCGGAATTGCTGAAAGAGGAAATGCTCAATGTCTGTGAGATGAAAGCACCACTTGCAGTTGATGTCCATACAGGCAGCAGCTGGTATGATGCGAAAGGCTGATATTTTGTACTATATTGCTATGATTTTGAGGTGTTACAATGGAAATAATCCGTGCCGATAAAAATACTGATTCTGAGATTTTTGCCGCCCTGTCCGACCTTGATAAAATGTGCGTGGGCAATGACGGCTGGTCTGCGGAATCTTTCAAATCCGAAGCTGAAAAGGATAACGGAGTTGTGCTGTATGCCGTTGAAAATGGCGAAATATCGGGACTTATCTGCGGCTTTCATGCGGCAGATGAGGCGGAAATCACAAGTGTTGCAGTTTCACCGAAACATCGCCGAAATGGCATTGCAGGGCATCTTATGAATGCATATCTTACGGCATTGCCTGAAATTACAAATAGTATATTTCTTGAAGTCCGTGAGTCCAATTCTCCTGCAATCGGTTTATATGAAAAATTCGGATTTGAAAAAATATCAATCAGGAAAAACTTTTACAGTTTCCCTGACGAAAATGCAGTTGCAATGCAAAAAATATTAAATAAAGAAGGCTGAAAATGTTAATTTTAGGAATTGAAAGCTCCTGCGATGAAACCGCCGCAAGCGTCTGCGAGGATTTCAGAAAAATCCGTTCTTCGGTGATTTCAACACAGATTGAGGAGCATAAAAAATATGGCGGAGTGGTGCCTGAAATCGCCTCCCGCCGCCATTGCGAGAACATTCTCGTAGTTACAAAGCAGGCTTTGAGGGAGGCGGAGGTGACCATTGCCGACCTTGACGGAATCGCTGTGACATACGCTCCCGGACTTATCGGAGCGCTGCTTGTAGGCGTGAATTTCGCTAAATCACTGGCTT
>CALFMA010000673.1 GCA_937880065.1 uncultured Ruminococcus sp. | reverse complement strand
AAAATGATTTGTTGAATCTGCAAATTCTAACGGACGATCTCACCTCCGCCGAGCTGCTTGACATCTTACGCAGCTACAAGCAGAATAAAAAGTATCACCGTCTGAAAAGCGGCGAGTTCGTTGATCTGGACGAGAGCATCGAGGAACTTTCCAATATGTACGATGCCTTGCATATCTCCCCGAAGGAGTTTGTGAAAGGTAATATCCAACTTCCGGCATATCGTACATTTTACCTTGATAAGATGCTGGAAAAAAATCAAGAAATTGTTGCAAAGCGTGATTCCCGTTTCAAGCAGATCATTCGCAACATGAAAACCGTTAGTGAGTCAGATTTCGATGTACCGGAAACGCTCTCCAAAACCATGCGGAGTTATCAGCAATTCGGTCACAAGTGGCTGCGGACAGTCGGAAACTGTGGATTCGGCGGCATTCTGGCAGATGATATGGGACTCGGCAAGACCTTGCAAATGATCTCCGTTCTGCTTGCCGAAAAACAGGAGGGCAACACAGATACCGCCCTCATCGTCTGCCCGGCTTCGCTGGTGTTCAACTGGGCGGCGGAGCTTGATAAATTTGCACCGGAACTGAAATATCTCATTATTGTTGGTACGCATAAGGAGCGTCCAAAGCTGATAAAGCAGTATCAGGATTATGATGTTGTCATTACGTCCTATGACCTGATAAAGCGTGATATTACACACTATGAAGACTGTTTGTTCGGCTATCAGGTGCTTGATGAAGCACAATATATCAAGAATCATACGACGGCAGCTGCAAAATCTGTCAAGCTGATTAACGCAAAGCACAGATTTGCGCTGACAGGTACACCCATCGAAAACCGTCTGAGTGAGCTGTGGAGTATTTTTGACTATCTGATGCCGGGACTGCTCTACGGCTACGAAACTTTCAAAAGCGAATTTGAAACGCCGATCGTTAAACATAACGATGAATCAGCTACAAAAAAGCTGCGGCGTATGACATCTGTGTTTATTCTGCGCCGTCTGAAAACAGACGTGCTGCGTGACCTGCCAGACAAGCTTGAAGAAAACTATGTGGTACGTTTTGACGAGAAACAACGGCATATCTACGATGCAAAGATACTGGAATTACAGCAGCTTTTACAAGGTGTAAGCGGTGCAGAATTCCAGAATATCAAGCTGAAAATATTCTCCTATCTCACACAAATCCGACAGATCTGCTGCGATCCCGGTCTGCTGCTTTCGGACTATGACGGCGGCTCTGTAAAACGAGATGCCTGCATGGAAATCGTGCAGCGTGCTATGGAGGGTGAACATCGGGTGCTGATCTTCTCACAGTTTACGACCATGCTTGAAAAACTGGAGCAAGACCTGACATCGGCAGGAATCGCCTATTACAAAATCATCGGTGAAACTCCAAAAAAGAAGCGAATGGAGCTTGTAGAGCGTTTCAACAGCGATGATACACCGGTATTCCTGATCTCCCTGAAAGCCGGAGGCACGGGACTGAATCTGACCGGAGCAGATGTTGTCGTGCATTATGACCCGTGGTGGAATGTAGCGGCACAGAATCAGGCGACCGACCGTGCCCACCGCATCGGACAGACCAGAGCAGTGACAGTTTACAGACTTATCGCAAAGGATACAATTGAGGAGAAAATACAGAAGATGCAGGAGAAAAAGCAGCGTCTTGCGGATTCTGTACTGACAGGTGATTTTGTGAATCTGTCCACAATGTCGAAGGATGAGTTGTTGAGTATTCTTACTTAAGGGTTTTTAGAGATGTCCTTAAGGTATTCGGATAATTCGGACAGCTTTTAGCCGTATAGTCCTAAACAGCAACAGTTACATACTGTTTTTTGTATTGATATTGCGGATAAGTAAGCCCAGTAGCTTTATCTGCAATAATGAAGCCATCACCAAACAGATACATTTAACGGAGAATCCCCAACCAGCCCAATAGGCCACAAAACCCCGTGCAGATTCTTACGATTCTGCACAGGGTTTCCTTATTTGTCATAACTTCTGATTTTATCAATCGTAATCTCCCTGCTGCCAATTTTCTGATACTGGGTATCATGTGTGACCATTACAATTGTTTTACCCATTTTGTTCAAATTAGAAAGAATTGACATCACTTTTGCTGCATTTTCGGAATCCAATGAGCCGGTTGGTTCATCTGCAAGAATTATGCTGCACTTTTTTATCATCAGTCTTGCAAGAGCAATTCGCTGCTGTTCACCGCCTGACAGCGTGCAGACCTGTTTTCCCAGATATTCTTCCATTCCTACATATCGAAGTGCCTCTTCTATCGAAATCTCACTTCGACAGCGTTTCTTTACCAACTCTAAATTTTTTTGTACAGTCATATTTTCAATCAACGCAAAATTCTGAAATAGCATTCCCAGTTTTGTCTGGAAATAAATCAGCCTGTTTTTACGCTTGGAAATATCCATTCCATCCACCAGAATTTTTCCTTCGTCCAATGGCTCAATGCCTCCGATTATGTTAAGCAGAGTGGTTTTTCCGCATCCGCTTGCACCAGTCAGTATCACAAATTCTCTATCGTGAATTATCAGGTTCAGATTTCGATACAACACACGTTCCTCAAAGGCTTTGTTTACGCCAATCAGCTCTATCATAACGCCCCTCCTTTCAGGCATCGCACAATGCTGCCTCGTTCCGTCCGTACTGCATACAACATTACGGTGGCAGAATCTGCAAGAAATATTCCAACACAAATACCAAGAATCAGTATTGGGCTGATCGCAAGCTGTTTTTGCAGAAGTGTAACAGCTGCTCCGCTGATTAGTATAGATAATGCGGAAAGTAACAGAAAACTGCCGAATTTCTGCATCATTGTATATCCCAGAACAGTTTTGATGCAATATTCCTTCGCACGAAGCCGATACTCCATGCGGATGAGAAAACTGCTCGCAAACAGATTCAGAGCGATGAATACCGCACATATCATTGCCAATGCAACACAGAGCCGCTTTGATGTATCTGCATTTTTCTGAATTGCTGTGTTGATTGGTGTAATTTCAAAAAGAATATCCCTCCGTGATTCCAGTTCCTTCAACATCGTTTCATCGACACGGAATGCAAGTCCCTGAATCGGGATTTTCTTGGTTTCTGTTATCAATGCTCCGATTTCTTTCGGTGCAGCAGCACAATACAGTACAACAGGATCGGGGACGATTTTCAGCATCGCATCATCTGAGGGCATGAAACAAAATCCGTTTTTTCGTCCTGTATAGGAAATGATATGAATTTCGGGATGCCATTTTTCCCCTGCATATTGCTGTAGGAGCAGTTCTGATGAATGCAGATACTGCTCTTTCTGTTTGATACTCTCGGGTAAAAACAGCACCGCTTGTCTGTCATTCAGTTCATCTCGATATTCTCCAAATAAATCGTTGATATAATCAACTGCATTTCCGTTGCAGTAAATCATACTTATCGTTTCTGTATCCTGTAAAATTGGCTCAATAATCAATGCATTATGGCTGTCATAATACTGTCGATAAATTTCCTCGATTCGAAGATTCGTTAGTTCCTGATACTTTACATATTCTTCTATTTCATCTGCTTCAAGCAAATTAATTTCCGATGTTTCTATTCTGACAAAACTGTGATTTTTATAATTCTCTGCATAGTGCAATACTTTCAGATTTTGAATAAATGTTGTTCCAATTGATGCGGTCAGACCAAATACGATAATCGTCAGGCTTAAAAGGATAGTTTTGTAGACATACCCGAAATTCAACAGCTTTGCTGTCACGATACGTTCTTGTGTGATGATTTTATAGCTGATGTTCGAAAGTACAGCATAGGGCAAAGCACAGGCAAAAAGCAGAATACCTATACAAATCAGAAGCTGTAGTTCTATAATGACTGTCGAATAACAGTTTGTGATACAGATGACGATAAAGATCAGCGGTATCAAAATCAGAAATTCTGTCATAATATGGCAGCCAACAAGTTTCAGCGGCGATGCACCATTCAGAATACGGACAAAGCTGCTGCGTTTCTTTGCCTGTGCATCGAATATAGACAGAAAGAATGCAAACAAAATCAGAAGTCCCCATGCAAGATAGCCGACGAAAATAATGGAAACAGCGTTATCCTGCGTCATTACATTGCCCGAAACAATAGTGAAATGCTTTTCTAACTCACGTTCTAATGCAATTCGGTTTTCTCCAAAAACATAGACACGGACTGCCTCGTCCGCTGTATCTGCACAAGCGAGCGGATAAAGGCGAATCTGCACAGGTGTTTTCCAGAAAAGACTGCGAAATTCACCGCAGCGGACTTGGAGATGTTCAAGAAGTACGGATTCATCTGCATTGGCATATATGGTCAGCCTTTGCGTGTCTGCCATATTGTGATCGGCTATACAAAGCAGCATATTTTGTTCCTCTGCAAGATCTGAAAGCAAAGGCAAGTCATTCTCTGATAACTCCAGATCATAATAGACCTGCAAAGGGCTTAATGCAAAATTCATCGAATACAAAAGTTTGCTCTCCGCTGAAAGTATCAGCACCGCAGCAAGCAGCACTGCAAGCGTCAGATATTTGACAACTCTCATAAGCCGAACACCTCTTTTGCCCGACAGAACAGATCATAGGCATCTTCATAGGCTGCATCATATACTGCTCTGCCGCCATAGGTATACTCCTGCGTGATTTCCATGTTTTCATTAATATCGAACATATAGATTTTAGGTTTAATATCTTCGGTTTTTCCTGCAAGAAAATCAACTTTACCACTTCTGTAATCATAGATTGATAGCTGATAGCGTGGTTTAGTAAATAGCTCAGGATAGATTGTCAAATAAATTTGAAAATCAAAAGGATTTATCCATTTTCCGTCCTGTTCAACATAGGAGTTTGGTTCTTTGGTTGCAAAATATCCTGAACCAAATCGAAGATATTGCGGATAGGTGATGCTATATCGAGCTGTACTATTGCTTTCAGGAATGGGAATTGACAGCTCATAATGAGGTTGATCGTTAATTCTGGTTACGGACTTTGTCATTTTCGCATTTTTGGCTGCTTCTGCATAATAGTGCTGTCTGAAATAAAACCACGCACCGTTTAAGAGCAGAAATAGTGATGTGATTACCAAAAGAAAACGAATGATGATTTTTTTAGCATTTACAGTTTTTTCTTTCATTCCGACTGCCTCCAAAAAAAGAAATTCCCGGGTAAGCTTATACCAATCCCTAAAATGTTAGTAGACAAAGATGATGGGCAGAAATGATGTATGTCAAGGCGGACGACGAAAGCATACTGTCGTATGGTGAGG
>CALFMA010000672.1 GCA_937880065.1 uncultured Ruminococcus sp. | reverse complement strand
CTTCCGAAGGCGTGCTGTCGCACTCCAAGGGAGGTTGACGAAGCAGATGTCGTGCTTAGCTGTTTTTTCTCAAAAGGGGTTTTTAGAGATGTCCTTAATATAATTATACCATAATTCGAAAAATTTTACAATAGAAATTCCCAATAGTTATTGGCGAAAAAACACAAAAACAACTGAACGTTGATTTTACATCTTATGGGTTGGAAGTAATTAAAAATAATTCGATTGTACTCTACTTCCGGTAGTGATATAATAAAAGCATAGAAAATAATCTTATGTTCCAAATCAATGAAAAAGAAGGTTTTATTTATGAAGAAAAAAGCAATTACATTTGCAATGGCGCTTACTTTCATGTCACAGCTTCCGCTGTTTCCTGTCTATGCTGAAAATAACATGATATATGAAGCAGAAGACGCTGCTCTGACAGGTACACTTGAAAGTTTTGCAGAAGCTGATGCTTCCGGAGGCAAGGCAGTTGGAAAATTCTCTGAAAGTGATGACGTTATGACTTTTAGTGTTGAAATTCCCTCGGACGGTACTTATGACCTTGTTTTCAATTCTATGGGCTATGGCGGCGACAAAACAAATAAGGTTTCTATTGACGGGGAATATGTCGGCACATTTGTCACAAAAGCTGAGGAATACAACGATGCTGTTCTCAGCAGAGTTATGCTTAAAGCAGGAAAACATCAAATTTCAATTACAAAATCATGGGGATGGATTGCGGTGGATTATCTGGAAATAAAAGCGGCAGAGTCTATTCCTGATTCAGCATATCAGGTAAGCAATGTTCTGTGCGATTCTGACGCTACACCTGAAACAAAATCCCTTTTCAATTATTTGTGCAGCGGTTATGGAAAACAGGTGCTGTCAGGTCAGGTCGCTGATGACGGTTTAAAGAGTGATGAATTCAAGTCGATTTACGATGTAACAGGTGAAAAGCCTGCAATTCTCGGATTGGATATGATGGATTACACTCCTTCCAGAAATGCACTTGGTGCAAAAGTTTCTAATGCAGCTGATGTAGCTATTGATTTTCATAAGGAAAATGGTATTATTGCTTTCTGCTGGCACTGGAATGCACCCGGAAGCTACATAAAAAGCGGTACCGATGAAGAAAACGGCAATCCTCGTTGGTGGGGCGGTTTCTATACAAGAAACTCAACATTTGATATTGAAGCTGTAATGAACGGCAAAGATACAGAAGGTAAAGCATTGCTTGATAAAGATATAGAGGGTATTGCAAAACAGCTTAACAAGCTTGAAGAAGCAGGAGTTCCTGTTCTCTGGAGACCTCTGCACGAAGCATCAGGCGGCTGGTTCTGGTGGGGTGCCAAGGGTGCTGAACCCTATAAGGAACTGTATAAATACCTTTATGATCAACTGACAAACAAGTATGGCTGTCATAACCTTATCTGGGTGTGGAATGGTCAGAATCCTAACTGGTATCCCGGTGATGAGTATGTAGATATTATTGGTGAAGACCTTTACCTTGATAAGCACGTATATTCCGCAAGTGCAGCAAAATTTTCTGAAATACTGGAATATTCAGGCGGCAAGAAGATGATTGCCCTCACTGAAAACGGTGTTATCTTTGACATCGACAATGTTATTGCTGCAGGTACTAAATGGGCATGGTTCAATACATGGAATAAGCAGTTTATAACTAAAAACGGCAAGTTTTCTGATGAATACACCGAAGAACATATTCTCAAGAAAACTTATCAGAGTGAATATGTAATTACTCTGGACGAGCTTCCGGCAGATCTCTACACATCAGCAGGCGCTTCTCAGCCTTCTACAAAACCTCCTGTACAGACTACAGAGCCCGTAACAACTACAACAACACAGCCTGTTGAGCCAACTACCAGCACTACCGTGTCTACAGCTACACTTTTAGGAGATGCAAACTGTGACGGCAAAGTAACAATTGCCGATTCAGCAGCGATATTCCAAGCAATTGCAAATCCAGACAAATATAAACTTTCAGCACAGGGAGCTGCAAATGCAGATTGCTGCAATTCAGGTGACGGTTTAACCGTGGCTGATGCAATATCGATTCAAAGACTTGATGCAAAGCTGATTGACAAGTTACCAGAGAAAACAGAAACATGATTAATTTTTTAAATATATAACAATTCCTCCCCTATCGTCAGGCAAAAAAGATATATAACACCTGACGATAGGGGGAATTTCATGTCGAAAGGAAAATCAAATGAGTAAAAGGAAATTTATTTCGATGCTTGCAGCATTGATGACAGGTGTATCAACTGTCACTATGCTTCCATTTGTCCAACACCTACCCTTGCCGCATATGTAGTTTATAATGATTTTGAATCAAGCTACGGCGGCTGGTACGGTAATGCCGATAATGTTGTACTGACAACAGAAAACAACAGAATCTGCTAATGATTTTATATTTGATGATGTAAAAATTACCACTCAAAAATCTGCAAATGTTGCTCATGCTGCAAATGAAAAAGGTCTTAAAGACGTATTTGCAAGCTATTTCAGAATTGGAAACACTCTCAACAATGAAACTGTAAAAAATTCATCTCTCATGGCTATGTATCTCAAAGAATACAACAGCGTTACCTGTAGTAATCAAATGAAGCCCGACAAATAACCAACAAAGGACAGGATGCATTCCGATATATACAAGCAAAATTGAAGTCGACAGCTGCCCTGAAATCATGAACACGCTGCATATAAAACAGAGCGTCAGGACATTTTGAAATGCTCTCATTTTTTATTGCTCCACCAATTATACCTTGCCAAAAAGACGAAAGCAGAAAGGGAATTTATCAAGGAAGAAAAATGCAGGAATGCTGTCGCATTTCAAGTTTTTCTGAC
>CALFMA010000671.1 GCA_937880065.1 uncultured Ruminococcus sp. | reverse complement strand
TAAAAAAGCTAAAGGCTAACGGCTAACAGCTAACAGCTTTTTCAAATAATTACGAATTACGCATTAATGAAAGGCTAACGGCTAAAATCAACTTTATCAATCTCCACATCACAGTAATAATGTTCGAGGATTTCACGCCATTTACTGCCCTTTTCTGCCATATAATTCGCCCCATACTGCGACATACCGACACCGTGACCATAGCCGCAGGTGCGGAATATGAAATTCTCTCCGTCAAATTCCACGGAAAAATCAGCTGAACGCAGTCCGAATGCCTGCCGAATATCATTGCCCGTCACCTTTTTATCGCCAACCGTCACCTCTAAAACCGTTCCCGAGGGCGATTTCTCACCTGTTTTAATCCAGTTTTCGGGATTATCCCCCAACTGAATACCTTCAATCACCTTTTCAAGCCTTGCTCTGACAAATTCTGCCGATATTTCACATTCGTCGGCATAATCGGGAGCGTCCTTGTCGGATTTGCTGTTCACAGGCACAAGATAATCAACCGCCGTACCCCACATATTTTCCGCACTTTCCGTCTTTCCCGAGGACATAGAGTGAAATGCGGCTATAATCGGTTCGTCCTCATACATCATTATATACGGCAGAACTTCATCAACTGCCTCTGCTATCTTATTATAGTGCAAATCGTAGTTATCCCCGAAATAATAGCGGATTTTTTCATCGGTGTAAAATCCCTGATATTTATTCGGGTCATCTGAAAAATCAGCGTTTCCCAATGCTTTATCGGGATATTTTTTTTGCAAATTCCGCTGTCGCTCCGCATATGTATGGGCGGCAACCGCCTGTGCTTTCAATGCCTCCTCTGCAAAGCTTGCAGGCATTTCAGCCGCCACCGCACCGATTACATAATCCCTTACGCTGACCTCTTGTATTTCCCCTGTGGAGCAATTCAGCACACGATATGGCTCATATGACACGGCGGTGTTTTCGGCGGTTTCAGCAGTTTCTGTCAATTCCGAAACTTTTTCCTCCTGCGAAAGGGTTTCCGCTTTGGGCGGAGAATTCTCCGATTTGGCGGATATGGCAGGTATAGCAGGTATGACTGCGGCGGCTACAAGAAACATCGCATAGGCTATAACTCTTTTCATAGGCAAGTCCTTTCTGTTACGATTTCACCCTATTATCACATAACTTTCACATTCATCACAGAAATGCGATTGACACGCCATTTTAAATGATGTATAATAAGTATGGAAAGTTTTTTAAGGAGTGATTTTATTGAAAATTTCAGACAAGAAATCCAATATTAAAAATTTATGCAAGGAACTGATTGATAATACCATTATCGACCCTGCACTCTATCAGAAGTATCACGTTAAAAGAGGTCTGCGTAAAAGCGACGGAACAGGCGTAGTTGCAGGTATTACAAAGATATGCAACGTACACGGCTATGTCCTCAACGAGGGCGAAGTTGAAGCTATCCCCGGACAGCTTATCTATCGTGGCTATAATATAAACGACCTTGTAAACAATGTTGAGGAAGAAAACCGCTACGGCTTTGAAGAAACTGTTTATCTTCTTCTTTTCGGCAGACTTCCCGATGAAAATGAATTAAAGGACTTCACAACTCTCCTTGCGATTTCCAGAGATTTACCCAACGGGTTTGTTGAAGATATGATTCTCAAAGCACCTTCAAAAAATATTATGAACAAGCTTTCACGTTCAGTTCTTGCCCTTTATTCCTATGACGAGGACTGCGAAGTGAAATCCCTTGAAAATGAAATGAAAACAGCTGTAAGCCTTATTGCAAAGCTCCCCGTTATTATGACAGCGGCATATCAGGTAAAACGTCGTGTATTCGACAATCAGAGTATGATTATGCATCCTATCAGATACGAGGAAAATACAGCACAGACAATCCTCTCACTTCTCCGCCCAGACAGAGAATATACAGAGGAGGAGGCACAGCTTCTTGACCGCCTGCTTATGTTACAGGCAGAACACGGCGGCGGCAATAACTCCACATTTACCTGCCGTGTGCTTACATCATCGGGAACTGACCCATATTCCGCATATTCAGGTGCAATCTGCTCCCTTAAAGGTCCACGTCACGGCGGTGCTAATATTCAGGTTATCAATATGCTCGACAACTTTAAGGCTAATATCAAAAATTGGGAGGACGAGGGCGAAGTAGCTGACTATATGCGTCGTACTATCAGAAAAGAAACTAACGATAATTCGGGACTTATCTATGGTATGGGCCACGCTGTTTACACAATTTCCGACCCCCGTGCAGTTATCCTCAAAAAGAAAGCCTTTGAGCTTGCACGTGGCAGAGAAATTGAGGCTGAATTCAAGCTTCTTGAAACAATTGAGCGTCTTACTCCCGAAATTTTCAAGGAAGTCAAGGGCAGCGGAAAGACAATGTGTGCAAATGTTGATATGTATTCGGGACTTGTTTACCGTATGCTTGGAATTCCCGAAGACTTATTCACACCTCTCTTTGCGGTTGCAAGAATGGCAGGCTGGTCTGCACACCGTATGGAGGAAGTACTTACAGGAAACCGTATAATCCGCCCTGCATACAAGGCTATCGCAAAAGAGCATGAATATATAAAGATTGCTGACAGAAAAAATGATTAAGCTTAAAAAAATCCTGACCGCATCTGCGGTTATGGCGGTAACTCTCACAGGCTGTACATTCGGCACGAGCATTGATAATCTCCTTGCTCCGCCGAAACTCAGCATTGAACAGGAGAAAATTTATACCGCCCTTACAAATGCCACAGGTGATTCCATAAGTCTGAAATACCCTAAAGCAGGAAAATATCTGTCAGCCTTTATCGTAGAGGATATTGACGGTGACGGCGGAAATGAAGCTGTGGTTTTCTATGAAAAAACAGGTCTTGCCGCCCCAGAAAATACTCTGAGAATAAATGTTCTTGACAGCGGCGATGACGGAAAATGGCATTCTGTTTACGATACCCCTGCGGAGGGTTCGGAAATTGAGCGTGTTATGATTTCACGGCTTGGTGAAAATGACCGTGTGAATTTAATCATCGGCAGCAGCCTTATTAACCGTTCAGAAAAATCCGTGGCAATTTACAGCTACAGCAACGGAGTTCTTGAAAATACCTTTGCAAAGTCATATTCATTCATTGATGTGACGGACTTGGACAATGACGGCGAAAAGGAGTTTTTACTGCTGAAAGGCACAACAAATGATTCTCCTGCGGCGGCGGTGGCATACAAGCTTGACGCTGACGGATTTTATCACACCTACAGTGAGGATTTAAGCGGCGGATTTACTGAATTTGACGCTGTCAATTACGGCAGCCTTGAAAGCGGCGAAACTGCCCTGTACATTGACGCTGTTTCGGGAAACGGACTTATTCAGACCGATATTGTATATATGGACGACAGAGGGCTGCAAAAAGCCTTTGATAATCCTGCACAATCGGCGGTAACTCAACGTCCGCTGGGCTGCCGCTCCTTTGATATTGACGGTGACGGAACTCTTGAAATTCCCGTTCAGAGAGTGGCGGCAGGCTACAGCAACGCTCCCGAAGGTGAGCTTATGTGGCTTACTGACTGGCTTTCTGTGGGCAAGGACGGCAAGACACGTCTTAAATATGAGTCATATTACAGCGTAGGTGACGGATATATTTTCCTGTTTCCTGCGAAATGGCATAACAAGGTCACGCTTAAACGTGACGCAATTAATGATGAACTTGTAATCTGTGCCTATGAAAATAGTGAAATCGGCACAGAGCTTATGAGAATTTACTGTGCAGAGGATATTGCCTCACGGGAGGACAGAATGGCATCGGACTATCTTCTTTTACGCACAAAGGGCGATTCCGCATATCTGGCACAGCTTCCGCAAAACGACAAAAACACATCTCTGTCAATTAACGAGGCAGAGGCGGCTATAGGATTTAAGTTCAATTAATACCACTCTTTAAAGGGGGAAAATTTATGAAACGTATTTTGATTTGCGAGGACGAGGACACCATAAGAGAATTTGTTGTCATCAACCTCAAACGTGCAGGCTATGACGTTGTAGATGTAAACTGCGGCGAAGCGGCACTTAAAACATTTGAACAGGAACACGGCAATTTTGACATTGTTCTTCTTGATATTATGATGCCCGGAATTGACGGCTTCACCGTATGCAAGAAAATCAGAGAAAAAAGCTCCACTATCGGTATTATTATGCTCACAGCAAGAACTCAGGAAATGGACAAGGTAAGCGGTCTTATGATCGGTGCTGACGACTACATCACAAAGCCATTTTCTATTTCTGAGCTTATTGCAAGAGTTGACGCAGTATGCAGAAGAGTCAATATGACTCACACAAAGCCTGAAACTGCTACAAATATCATTTCAGGGCCGTTTACTCTTAATCTTAAATCAAGAACTGTTCTTAAAAACGGTCAGCCTATTGTACTTACTCAGGTTGAATATCAGATTATGGAATATTTCTTTAAAAATCAGAATACTGCCCTTGACAGAACAAGTATTCTTTCTCATATCTGGGGCGAAAGCTATTATGGCGACGAAAAAATCGTTGACGTAAATATCAGAAGAATAAGAATGAAAATCGAGGACGAGCCTTCAAATCCACAGTATATTCTCACAATCTGGGGATACGGATATAAGTGGAGTGCTCCAAGTAATAACTAATAATTTCTGTAACTAATGCAAGAAAGGCAGGTGACGATACAATGTTCAAGAAGCTAAGACAAAACACAATTACAAACAGATGGCTGTTCAATATCCTGGGCGTTGTTATCGTTATGCTGCTCATTACTGCAATAGTTGCAGCATTCGTAGTAAACCACTACTACTACAATTCAGCCGAGCAGTATGTCGCAAACAGAATGAGTATAGTTACAAGTGCAATAGACAGATTTGCGAACAATGCCCAGACGAATTATAACAGCGAAATAAGAAGTATAGTAGAAAACTATGAGTATAAAAGTCAGATTGAGCTTATGGCAATCGATATAGACGGAAATGTCTCTGTTACTTCATCAGGCTTCTCTGTCGAAGGTATTACTCAGCTTCCTGATTTTGAAGTTGCCAAGAATTCCGAAAACGGTATAGCAACAGAAATATATGAGCTGCCAACAGGGGAAAAGGTCCTCGCCTATACCGCTATGATAGCACCGCTCGGAAGTGAATATCAGGCTGTCAGAATGGTCGTTTCACTTGAGAGTATCGATAGACAGGTGCTTATTATCGTGCTCGCTATGATTATGTTTTTTGCAGCAATCATCGTTCTTATGATTTTCACAGGCCAGTTCTTCGTAAGGTCTATCGTTAATCCTGTGCGTGAGGTTAATGCATTCATAAGACAAATTGCCGTAGGTGACTTCTCTGACAGACTTACAAAGAAAAGTGATGACGAGCTCGGACAGCTTTGCGATAGTATCAACTATATGGCAAACGAGCTTGCAAATACAGAAGCTATGAAGAAT
>CALFMA010000670.1 GCA_937880065.1 uncultured Ruminococcus sp. | reverse complement strand
TCTCTCTGTGAAAAGGGCAGAGTTACGGCAGTTCCACGTTTTGTATCTTCAATAAGGGTGATAAGTTCACCGAAAATTTTCGAAATATTACCACGGTTGATTTCGTCAATTACCGCAACATAATTTACATAGAGATTTTTTGACGCTCTGTCGCAGAATGTCTTGAATACACCGTCATAAACACGGTAAATTACGTTTGTTTCGGCATGGGCAGAAGTAGACTCCTTGCCGTATTTGTCTACGATTACAGGGCGGATACCCTCAACAAAATCTTCATAGCTGAATGACTGGTGGAATGTGGTGAATTTAATTCGTCCCTGCTCGCAGTATGCGTCAAAACGTGCCTTTACATCGGCATACGGTTCATTGTCCACATTCTCCTTATTTTCAACGAGGGCAACAGCGTGTTTAACGGTGTTGTATGTTTTACCTGTGCCGGGAGGGCCGTAGAGGATACGGTTCAGACTGCCTATATTTCTGGGCTGGTCGTCCATTTCAGGTGAATACGGCAGAATTTCCTCGGTGGGTTCTTCTTCGGTATGCTTTTCAATTTCAAGATATTCCCCGACAATTTCAAATACCTTATAGTTGCGGATTTTGAAATTAGCGTCACGGTATGCCTTGATTTTACGGCAGTTTTCCACATAGGCGGAAACTGACATAACGTCCTCAAGTTCAATTCCCACGAAATCGAAAATTGTGGGAACTTCTCCTGCACAGATAATTGGGAAAGTAAAGGGTTTAAGGCAATGGAGAATTCTCGACACAACCACAACGGAAAGCCCGGATTCCTCAAATTTTTCATTCAGCACCTGTGCGGAAAGGGTGAATATTTCCTCATCGGTTTCACGGTTCATCTGAACAATTTCAAGGCAGAGGGAAATAAAATCACGTATGCAGTCTTTATGTTCGGCGATTGAACGGTCAGCAAAGGAGTCGAAAGATGTGTCGTAAATACCTACAGTTACGGCATCATCGTCCTGATTTCCCGTATATCGTCTGCGTGAGGCGAGAAGCCATATATCCTCAATTGTCTTGATAAGGGATTTCTTATCGGCATGGAGGAGGTGGCTTTTCAGCACATTTGCTTTCTGTGTTTCCATTCCGCTTGCGGTAGTTTTTACGCAAATGGAATAAATAAGGTCAAGGTCGGTATAGTCAATGATTGATTTGTTGCGGAGGTTTTCATAGCGTCTGACAGCATTTCGCATTATTTTGTACGAACCGTCATATTCATCAGGTAGAATTTCGCTTTCGTGGGTTAGTCTTGTGATGATTTCCTGTATATTCATAACAAAATCCTCTCGATTTAGTAGATTTTTATAGTTTTATTATACTATATTTTCCTGTGCTTGTCAACGATTTTGCCGCAATGTTTATTAATAGTTTACATTTTTTGGGGATAGTCTTTAGCTTTAGAGATGTCCTTTAGGGAAACTGTAATTTATCGAGGTATCGGTTATTTTGCATAAACTGATATTTGGCAGGGTATAATTGGTGGAGCAATAGCTAAACGCACAAAAATTACGCTTGTTTTTGTGCATACTGACAGATTGTTGCCGAATATGGCTGAATTGGCGGAAAATCTATTGTAAATTTCTTTTGATTATGATATAATATATTAGAATGGCTGTGAAAAGCCAAAAACGAAAAGGGGTGTGCCTAATGGTCAGCATTGAAAACCATATCGGAAAAATTTCAGTTTCAGAAAGCTATATTACGGAGCTTGTCCGCCATACGGTCTGCGATTGTTTCGGAGTTGCCGATGTATGCAACATCAGCACTTTCCGTTCTGCTGTGTCCTCTCTCACAAAGGGCAGGCTTTTCAAGCCCAGAGGAGTTGCCGTGCGTATTGACAAAGACGGCGGTCTTTCAATTGACCTGCACATTAAAGTCACATACGGCACAAATATTGCTGCCGCTGTGAACAGCATTACCCACAAGGTTGCATTTACCGTTGAGGAAGCAACCGATATGCAGGTAAACGCTGTTAACGTCTATGTTGACGATATGAATTCATAATCAATCGGTGCCGCTGATTTTTCGGCGGTACTGTCTATTATATTTTAGGAGGTTTTACTTTGATAAACGGTGCTTTATTCAGAGACGCTGTTATTTCCGCCGCTATTACTTTAACCAACAAAAAACGTGAGGTTGACGAGCTTAACGTATATCCTGTTCCCGATGGCGATACAGGTACAAATATGTCAATGACTATCGGAAAGGCTGTGGACGAACTTAAAAGATTGCCCGATAATACGCCTATTTCCGAAGTTGCATCTGTAACTGCATCTGCTCTTTTAAGAGGTGCAAGAGGAAATTCGGGAGTTATTCTCTCTCTGCTTTTCCGTGGTATGTCAAAAGGTCTTGCAGGGCTTACAGAGGCAGGCTGCGAGGATTTCGCAAATTCCCTTGAAATGGGTGTGAAAGCCGCTTATAAGGCTGTTATGAAGCCTGTTGAGGGTACAATTCTCACTGTTTCACGTCTTGCAGCTGAAAAGGCTAAGGAGTCCGCTATTTCCACAAGCAGCGATACTCTTTTCTGGAAAGATGTATGTGACGAGGCTGAGGCTGTACTTGCACAGACAACTGAAATGCTCCCACAGCTTAAAAAGGCAGGAGTAGTTGACGCAGGCGGTATGGGATTCCTCATTATAATCCGTGCTATGAGTGATATTTTCAATGGCGGAAAAATTGCCGAGCCAATTGAAAAGGCTGAGCGTTCAGATGATTCTTTCCGCACAGCAGTAAGCGAATATGACGATGATATTACTTATACATACTGCACAGAATTTATGCTCCGCAAAAATCCCGATTGCCCCGATGTATTTATGCTCCGTGCGTATCTTGAAACTATCGGTGACTGCGTAGTTGTAGTTGATGACGAGAAAATTATCAAGGTTCACGTTCATACTGACAATCCCGGAAAGGCTTTGCAGAAAGGTCTTGAATTCGGCGTATTTATGAATGACCCACGTCCTAAGATTGAAAATATGCGTATTCAGCACGAGGAGAAAATCAGAGAGGCACAGGAGGCTGAGGCGACAGGTCTTGCGCCGGCTGAGCCTGAAAAGGATTTCGGATTTGTGGCAGTTGCCGCAGGTCACGGACTTTCCGCACTCTTTGAGGATTTAGGCGTTGACGTTGTTGTTAAGGGCGGTCAGACTATGAACCCCTCCACAGACGATTTGCTCCGTGCAATTCTCGCAACTCCTGCAAGAACTGTATTCGTACTTCCAAACAATAAAAATATAATTATGGCGGCTGAGCAGGCTGTAAAGCTTACTGACCGCACAGTATGCGTTCTCCAGACACGTACAATTCCACAGGGAATTGCAGCTATGATGGCATTTGACGAAAGTGCTGATTTGTCTGAAAACCGCATAAATATGACAAAGGCATTTGAAAAGATTTCTACAGGTCTTGTAACATTTGCCGCACGTGATTCCGAATTTGAGGGACACGCTATCAAGGAGGGCGAAATCCTTGCTCTTGATAACGGCAAGCTATCATTTACAGAAAAGGACATCAACAAGGCTGCATACAAGCTTACAAAGAAGCTTGTAAAGAGTGGTGCAAGCTATGTAACTGTAATTTACGGTTCTGATGTTACTGAGGAAAGCGCTGAGGCACTCCAGCAGCAGCTCCAGTCAAAGCTTTCCGATAAGATTGAAGTTATGCTTGTAAACGGCGGTCAGCCTGTATACTACTATCTGGTATCAGTTGAATAAAATACACATATTGCTGCCGCACCTGTATACAGGTGCGGCGTATTGCTTAGAAAGGAGTGAGTAAATTGACGATAAATGACGATATCACATATCTTAAAGGCGTAGGTGAAAAGCGTGCAAAGCTGTTCAGAAAGCTGGAAATAGAAACTGTCGGCGATTTACTTACCCATTATCCTAGAGATTATGTAGACTATACTCACCCCCGCCCCATAAGCGAGCTTGAGCCTGAGGAAACCGCTGTTTTCAGCGGTGTTGTCATAAAAAAGCTTGCACCATACATAAGCCCCAGATACTCAATTTTCAAGGTTATTGTTTCTGACAATACTGATAATATGCTGATTACCTTTTTCAACAGCAAATATACCTTTGAAAAGCTGGAACAGGGCGAAGAATACATTTTTCACGGAAAAATCAAGGGAACATTTCTTGCAAAGGAATGTAATTCTCCTGTATTTATAAATGCAGAAGAAAAAAATCTCCTGACTCCTAAATACAACCTTACAGCAGGTCTTACAGCAAATATAGTTTCCAACTGTGTGAAAAATGCTTTGAAAAACTGCGAAACAGAAGATCTGCTACCCGAAAATATCAGAGAAAAATTTCTGCTTTCGGATTACAGAAAATCTCTTCAGGGTGTCCACTTTCCCGAAAACTACGATGAACTGCTT
>CALFMA010000669.1 GCA_937880065.1 uncultured Ruminococcus sp. | reverse complement strand
TTTTCACATATTCCCTTTTCTGAAAAAACTGAGAATACCTCGCAAATTTCAGTAACAACATCAATTTCATATTCATCCTGAAACTCAAATAGATGCCGTTCTTGATCCTATTACGGGAGTACCATTAAGAGATCAGCTAGAAAACATAACAGATCAATTAATTCCTGTTGATGTTGAAAAAAATAATCAGCTATCATCTTTTGATTGCTCAGAAAATACATATGCAATTACAGCAGAAAATAATACTTTTAACCTGTCACGACTTCCAAAAGGTTTTAATGCATCAAAAGCTTTTGATTGGTCAAACGGAACTGTAAAGGACAATATTCTCACAATTGAGAACGCTTCACTAAAAGTTAAATATAAATACGACTGCGGGAACAACAGATTTGATGAATTTGAATTATCAATAATATTCCCAACAGGAGATGTAAACAACGACGGCACAATTGACTCCATTGACGCTTCATCAGTTCTTGCCCATTATGCGGCTGTTTCAACAGGCGGCAAATCTTCATTCTCCGCTGACCAGATAAAAGCTGCTGATGTTAACAAGGACAAAAAATGCGATTCTATCGACGCTTCCCTTATCCTCGCTTACTATGCACATACTTCCACAGGCGGTACAGGTACAATTGAGGAGTATATTTCAAAGGCAAACGCTGATGAACAGCTTAAAGCTCTCAGAGAAAAGAAAGAGTCCGAAGTTCAGCTTTTTGCGGCTGCTTATATAGGCTGCACCAAAGATATGAACGGGGTTGACGCTACCGCTTGGATAAAGGAAAACAGCCCTGTTTTCTATAAAAATTACAGCTTTGTAAAGGATATTCCGTCAGGACAGATTGCGGGAACACCTATGGGTGAGCTTTACTGCATTGTTCCCTTTGATGAAAATTCAACAGTTGCAATAAATAGTATTGTACATGATGAAAACGGCAACGGTTCATATGAAAATGTCATCTACAGAAGTGAAAGCGGCGAGCCTGTATTGCTTTTCTGCAACAACTCAGGAGTTGACGGCGATACAATGGTAACTATTACCGATTCTGACGGAAACAAGGCTGTATGGTTCCCGGGTCTTGATGAAAAGCTGATGATGAACTGCCCATATAATGCAAATTATGACACCTTTGTATACGATTTCACACAGTATCAGGAAATACTTAAAAAAGAACACACATTACGCAAAATCCTTGGCTGGGACCTTCCGTTTGCTTCCGACCTGCGATTTACTAACTGGTCAGGCGTTGATTACAGAGGCTCAGAAGTTATAGGCTCTTACAAAATTGAATTCGATGAAGATACAGCCTATATCAAGTGGGTTGACGGCGATGAAGAACACGAATTCAAGGACGTTGAATGGAAGTTTGAATACGTAGACGATACTGTTGTTATAACATTTAATTTCAACGAATTTGCAGGTATTCTCCAATATAATTTCCTTTTGAATGAAACTGGCGATATGCTTTATACAGCGATAAACTTTACAAATGAAGATACTTTAGACGAAAATTTGAAGCTTTACAGAATACTTGACAGATACGAATACTCTGAACCGATTTCATAAAAAATTCAAGGAGAATTAAAATGGAAAACAATGAAAATACAATCGGCATAATCCCCGAAAGCAGCGGAAATTCGGGATATTCCGCAAAACTTCTGCGAAAATCCTCCAACGGAAATTCCCTTATACTTATAATATTTACCGCATTTATGTTCCTCGGCTCAATTATATCCGCAAATATTGCAAATGCCGTGGTAGGCAAGGATTCGGAATATTTCAAGGGAATAGTATTAATCTTATCAATGATTATTCAGCATTTTATCGGCGTATTCCTTGCACTTTTCATCTTCAGAAAGACAAAAATCGGACAGGGAACTGATACAATAGGCTCAGTTTTCCGCAAACCTCAGCAGTCATTCTGGTGGGTGGTACGCTGGATATTTATTGCAGTTTTCTTCTGCTATGCCGCAAGTT
>CALFMA010000668.1 GCA_937880065.1 uncultured Ruminococcus sp. | reverse complement strand
TTGAAAAATATCCGTACACTTTTTTCCTGTTCTCTGGATGGTTCGTTTTTAAGTTCTGTTATGTTTGACGAACAATTCACCAAAGCCAAACGCAACACGATCCTGATCCGGCTCATCGATGAAACTGATGTTGAATTATGGGAAGAATTAGCTGATGTATTTGTTTATGCAATTGACATCTTAGATAAATATAATCTTAACATCAACGATATAATTCAAAAGAAAATGGAGAAAAACGCAAAAAAATATCCAGTAGAAAAAGCCTACGGGAAAAGCAACAAGTATAACGAATTATAAGGAGATAGTATGAATCTAATTAAAAAACTTCATGATGGACATTTACACACTAAATATTCATTAGATTCTGAACAAGAAATAAAAGATTATTATGAGTATGCCTCAAATGCCGGTTGGTCTTACTTTATAACAACCGAACATATTGAGTTTGATTCTGTTATTAATAACCAAACATGGACAGTTGACTTTGATAACTTAATCAAAGAACTAAAAGAACTTAATAAAGAATATCCAAATGTTACTCCTTTATTAGGAGTAGAAATAGGATATCGAAAAGACCATCTAAGCGATATGACAAATCTAATCAATAGTTATGACTTTGATTTAATTAACATGAGCATACATGATAATGGTAAGTATGACTATTATATCAAAAGAGACTTCTTAGATATAGGCATTGATAATATGTTAGATATATATTTCAATAATATTATCATTTTCATCAATAGAATTGTTTCTTGTGTAGTTTAAATATTTATTGATATCTTTTTTGTATTCTTTTAATCTATCTCTGTAGTTTGTTAGTTGTTCGTATTCTTCGTCATTGTCATTTGATGCTGCAACTATTCTACGTTCTTTTAATGCTTCTATTGCGTCATCGATTTTAGATAACAACCATTCTGATGCATAACAAATAGAATTTGCTATATCAGGTTCATGTTCGCTTAAATATGCGTATACATCATCAATATTAATCATAAACATACCTCTTTCTACTTTATTTTATTGACTTTATTTATCAGCGATTTGTAATACGTTTTTTTCTGCTCAAGTAATTTTTCAAGCAGTTTTATTTCCGACTGGGAAATATCATACAAGTCAACAACCTGTTTTTGCCGTTCAAGTGTCGGCAATTTGATTTCCGTTTCAGCAATTGTACTTGGTTTGATTTGTTTTAATGTTCCTGTACAACTCATGCGGAAATCCTTTTTTATTCGTTCTTTATTTAAATACCAGGCGATGTATTTTGGTAACACTACGCTTTCATCCACACGAATTATTACAAAATGAGATGGTATAACAAGCCCTGCATATTCCTCTTTAATGTATACAGCTGTATATGGATCTGATGTCTTAACAATCACATCTCCTGATTGAGTGAGATAGTTTTCTGAGAGTTTCTCTGTGGCATAAAACTTTATAGTATGTTCTAAATCTATAGCATTATCAGAAACAGCCTTTAGATTTAATTGCCTGTATTCGTAACCATCATCACTATTTTTTGATTCTTTACGAGATAATACAAGACCGGTTCTAACAGAAGCAATTTTATTTAACTTCATAATTCCTCCAGCTTATTTTTGTTTTGGGTGAAATGTAACTTTGTGATTATAGTATATCATGGAATAACAGAAATGTCAATATGTTTTTGAAAAAAATTTGTTATGTCAGGAATGTAACTGAAATTATTTTTCTTTAAGAATTATCAAGAATATAATGAAATCATTTTTTATAATTGGTTAAAAATTAATCATCATAATGCAGTAAATAAAATCCCACCGTATAGCATAAAAGGTGCTATGCAGTGGGATTTCTTTATATATTCATTTTTAGCATAGGTTTGTGGAGCAGGTTTTCTGCTTATCAGAAGTATCTATTTGAATCTACTTCATTTTAGATTTTACATAATCAAGAACTTCATCAGTTATAAAATAATTTTCGTGATTGATATTTTTGAAAATTCTGATTTCAGAATTATTAAAGCAACCAGTTACTTTTTCTTGTAGTGAAGCGTCTAAGGTTTTATCAGCATCTGAGCCTATAACATATACAGGGCAAGAAACACTTTGTGCATATTTCGATGCTTGAATGTTATTTGAAATGAAAACTTTCAGTGGTCCGTGGAAAATAGGTATAATTTTGTTGTATAAATCAGAGAGATCACGATAACCAGCCGCTATAATCAGGCTATGAGTTTTCCTTACGCTTGAAAGATATGTGGCTATTCCTGCTCCATAGCTATGTCCCATAATTACAATTTTAGCTTTTGGATATTCTTTTTTTGCCCAGTCGTACATATCAGTAGCAGTTTGCTGCATAGATTTCAGATTCATTTTGCCTTTACTGTCCTGCGTTCCATAGTAGTCAGCTGAAATAAAAGGACAATTGAATTTGCTGGAATATGAAGCAACAGAATTGTATGCAATATAGTTTGAACCACCAAAGAATAAAATAACGCTGTCAGATGGAATGTCAAGATTGTAACCATAGCCTGTCAGTTTATCGCTGAATTGAATAAATTGCGGTTTGTATGATATATCAGCAATTTTTTTGGCATTTTTATAAAATGTATAGCTGATAGTCTGCATAATAAAGTTACATGAAAATCCTATTATTAAAAACCACATCAAGATTTTTAAGATTAATCTGAATGTTTCCATTGTTTTTTCCCTTTTTATCATTTTATGTTTCCTTTAAGGAGAATTTTTCATTACATATTCACGTTTAAAAGAATTGCAATATCTCAATAATATACTTAATTCTTCACGGATTAGTAATTAATGTGAATTCAGTATAACGCATTTATATTTGTTTGTCAAGGAATTTTAGAGAACTAATTGAAAAAGTCAGAGAAATTCATCACAAAACTATTGAAAAATATGTTTAATTGTGATATAATATCAACAACAAGTAAGTTTAACAAAGATGTTAACGATCATGTAAAGGAGTTGTATACATTATGAATAAGAATGATATGGAGATCGTAAATGGAGTTTTAGTAAAATATACCGGAGATGATACAAAAGTAGTTATACCGGATACAGTAAAGATTATCGGTGAAAAGGCATTTGCTGACAGCCTTGTTGAGGAGGTCGTCCTTCCAGATTCTGTAACTGTAATAGGATATGGTGCATTCATGGAATGCCTCGAGTTAGAAAAAATAACTTTGTCAAAATCTTTGAAAGAGATCAAAGCGTTAGCATTTCAGGATTGTGAATCGCTGAAAGAGATTGATTTCCCTGATTCCTTAGTAAAGATAGGTGAAAGAGCATTTATTAACAATGGTTTTGAAAAACTCGTTATTCCAGATTCGGTGATAACTATAGAACCTGATGTATTTGAATTATGCCAAGAATTGAAGGAAGTATTCTTATCCAGATCGTTAAAAAGCATTGAGGGCTGTGTGTTTGCAACCTGTGTAAAACTGACTTCAATCACTATTCCTGATTCTGTTACAAGTATTGAAGACTCAGCTTTTTGCAACTGCACGAATCTTAAAGAAGTTATAATTCCGAGTTCAGTTACACATATAGGCGATGATGTATTCTCTGGATGTATCAGTTTAACATCTGTGACTATTCCAGATTCAGTAACAGAAATAGGTAATAACGTCTTTGAGGGCTGCACTAATCTAAAACAGGAGTGATACCCCATGTCCGATAAGTCGAGTAAAGGCTATATCACTGATGCAAAGCTTATGGTATTGTATGTCTTGTTGAAGTATTCCGATGCGAACCATACGCTTGAAAAGAACAGGCTGCTTGAACTGATAACATCTGAATTCGGTAAATCACGCAGCATCAATGTCAGGACTCTTGACAGAAATCTTGAAACGATAATAAAATTCCTTGATCATAAAAGTGACCTGTTCGGCAAATGTAAATACGATGTCATCAGCGCTAAAACTGGAAATGGAAATACCAAGACAAATATCCGTATTGAGCATATATTCAGCGATCACGAGCTGAGATACCTTATTGACATGGTTAGCTCATGCGAATACATAGTCAAAAAGGAACGTGTTGAACTTATCAATAAGCTTCTGACGCTTACCTCGAAAGGCTTTCTCTCTGATTATAAACCATACCTCTTAAACAAAACCACTAATCCAAAGGTAATGGTCAATGAACTGATGAGAAATTTGAAAGTGATACATGAAGCTATAATTTGCAAAAAACAGATTCGGTTCGTTCGCTTGAGCCGTACACTTGATGGAAAACTACTGAATGAAAAGGATGAAAACGGCAATGAGAAAACTTATATCGTAAATCCTTACAGAACTGTTTTTAATGATGGTTTCTATTATCTTGTATGCAGAAGAACTTATGCTGATAAGGAACCTGACAGGATAAGCAATTACAGGATAGACCGAATGAGCGAGGTAGAGATAATTGACGATCCAGTTTACTTTCCTGAATCAAGAATTGCTGACGTTACTATAAATACAGATATGAAGAAATATATCAGCACTCATAGAATGATGTGGAGCGGAAAAACTGAAACGATCCTTTTCAGATGTCCCGAATGGGCGATAACTGAAATAGTCGATTTCTTTGGTGATGATTATCGGATTCTATCTCATGATAAAAAAGAGGCATCACTTACAGTTGCAGTAGAAAGCACATTTGATAATATGCTTATTTGGGCAAGACGTTTCTTCGATTTTGTTGAGGTCATTTCTCCGAGGTCGCTCAGACAAAGATTGAAGGATGATATTGCCAAAGCATACGAAAAATACAGCAAAGAAATTTAAGGCATTGCCATGCAAAGAAATTTTGCTTTTGTACGGCGGTGCCTTTTGTTTTATAGAATAATCAAAATAGTCAAACCTCAGATAATTGCCTGTAAATAGATGGATAGCGACTGTAAAGCAAAATGACAAATTTGTCACTATAGGTGTGATATAATATAACCATAGAGAGGAACAAATGGCATTTTTCCAGTAGGAGGAAGTGTATGGAATATTTTTCAGGCGAAGCTTGGGTAAAGGTATGTGGAGAATTCTTCGATGCATATGTCAATTTCCGACTTGATGGGACATCAGAACATTTAATAGAACATAACGGCAGGAAAATAGAAATCTATTTTTTTGATCATGTTAGTTATACTTCCGTCGAGCTATATTGCCCCAGCACTTTTAAGGCAATGCTTGGGTACTATGACGGTTCAGCTAAATATACAAAAGAAATTATAAGGATGATTCTTTGGCTCGCACTAAATGTCGAGGATTTGGAGAATTACGAAATAAATACATTCGATTTGGAAGAAGAGCATAAAAAGTTGAGAGAGTTGCTTGTACAAAAGGTTGGTCTTTGCTACGAGAACGATTGTGCGGAATACTGGAAAGGTATCGGCGAAGTAAGCTTTATTCTAAATCTTCATAATCGTCGTTTTCATATATATATTTATCCAGACGCTTTGTGGGATACCTACAGCTCTGTAGTTGTCGATATTTACTGTTTCGATACAAATTTATCTTGTTCAATGTTCATTTCTCAAACAGAAGATTATCTTGATGACCTTGTTAGTCTAATTCAGGATATGTCTTTGGAACCAGAGATTGCAGAGTTCTGTATCTCAGATTCCACAAGAGAACATGAGCTTATAAGAGAAGCCTTAATAGGCTTGGAGACAAAACATAGGCGATATATATTCAGATGGCCTTTTTTAGTCCTTCGTCAATTATGGAAAGTAAAATAATAACAGATAGATACATCACTCTCCATAAAAGGATTATCAGAATACAATTCGATCAGAAGGAAAAATACATCAATATTATTGTCAGTTGTCTTACAACCGGCAAAACTTGCTCATTAGAGCTTCCTAAGGATAGTGATTATAACGAGTTAGAAGAAGTATACGAGGAACTGGTTTACAAAATTCAAGAACTCGCATGGGAATTCATATAATTGACACGGGGCGGAAACGCCCCATGCCCCTGTGATATATCATAATTACAGCCAAAGTAAAGCACACCTCAAGAAGCACTTATACATACTGCATATTTTGAGCACCGTCAATTTGTGCAAAAGAGAGAATTTCGTGCTCGACCCTCCGAATCTTCGGAATTCAAGTTTTTGATTAGTATAATGAAGAGAGCCAAAACCTTGACTTGCTTTCAGGAGGTATTATATGGAGCATATCGAAAAGACACAGTGGATAAAGACTTGCCAGATGTTCTTTGATGCGTATGTCAAGTTTCTGATTGACGGTACAGAAGCACATTGGTACGAGTGCAACTACAGAAACATCGAAATTGCTTTTATTGACTGCGGTTTCTTCGTGAAAGTACAGCTGTATTGTCCGGAGGTGCTCAGAAGCCTGAACGGTGATTATGGCTGGTCAGCAAAAAATACAGAGGAAATCATAAGCATCATAAAAAACGAGCCTACAAATGCTACATACCCGTTTCTCCTTCTCTATGTATGACTGGCCCCCTGATACATGCTTTTTCGCATTAACCTCGTTATTTATTCCCCAAACATAATAATTTTACTTCAAAAACAACTGTAAAAACCTTTAGAGAATTATAGAACTTACTTGCATTCTCAATAAGGAACATTGT
>CALFMA010000667.1 GCA_937880065.1 uncultured Ruminococcus sp. | reverse complement strand
TCCGTGCGGATCGGCAAATAGCAAACGCCAAAAGATTTTGTCGTTTGCTATAAAATGGGCGGTCAACTGACCGCCCATAATTTTTTTAAGTCCCCCAATTAAAGCTTGATTTCTCCATTTTGCTTGGAGAGCAGAAATGCTGTATGTCAAGGTGGAAGATGAGGAAATCCAACGATATTATACAGGATTTATGCTGTTGAATTTGTTTGCTGTAGTTTCAGAGATTATTCATTTTCCATATTTTCAATATAATTTTCTCTCATTACAATTAAGTCAAAAACGTCGATCTTTTCATCTTCGTAATAGTCAACATTTTTCCAGTCAGCGAGTTTAGCTGTCTTTTTACCCATAATATAGCTCTGCATAGTTACTACATCGGCAACTGTGAACTTTCCGTCACCGTTTGAGTCGCCTGAGGGGATTACTCTTTTACCCTTAACAGTTACATCAAATGAAGTAGTATCAAGACCGTAGGTAACATAAATTGTGTATGTACCTGGAGTTTTATTATCAAAATCAGTTGCTTCAACTTCTAATGTACCATTTTCAACATATTCAAGAAGATTACACTGCTCGAATTTAGCAACGATACCATATCTGTATTTTACTGCTCCGAAAATTGCACCGGAAAGGTCAAGCTCTTCACCAACCTTGTATTCAGTCTTCATATTCTCTGTATTGACATAAACAATGTCGTGTACATCGGGAATCTCACCGCTTACTGTTACAGCTATGCTGTCTGTTTCGCCCTTGTATGTGAAATAGATTGGATAGCTGCCCCATTCCTGATTGTTATAACTTGAAGCGTCAACAGTAACAAGTCCTTGTTCAATCAAATCTGTTAAGAGATAGGATTCAGTATTATCGAAATCATTATTTGGAGCAACTATTAAATATGCATCTGTGAAGTCAAGTTCTTCATTAATTCCGAATGCGGTTTTAGGAGCGCTGATATAGAAAGTTTCCTCCTCGGATTTTTCATCTAAAACAGTTACTTCAAAGGACTGTGTGTCAGGGAAATATGTGTCATCTCCATATGTTAAATAAATAGTGTAAGTGCCTGGCTTTGTGTAGTCAAATTCTGAAGCGTCAAGCTTTAATGTGCCGTTATCAATGTATTCTGAAACATCGCCTTCGGGAATTTTATCAACTGAACCTGTACTCCAGCTGAAAGCTGAAAAGCTTGCACCTGTCAGATCGAGTTTTTCACCAATCTTATAAGTAAGCTTATCAGGCAGATTGAGCAGAGTCAAAGTGTTTTCCTCGTTAGGGTCTATAACATCAACTTGAAAACATCCAAATGCGTTATAGTAACCAAAGTAGATGCTACGCTTACCCGATTTCTGTGCTGTATCATAAAAATCCATATCATTAAGTGTTACCACGCCCTCATCAACAAGTTCCTGTAAATCGGCATTTTCCCATTCATAGCGATCTTTGCCGTCTGAGTAGAAGCCTGTTATTTTAGCACCTGTCAGGTCAAGTTCTTCTCCGAGGAGGTACTCTGTCTTTGTTGGAAGTGATTCGATTATCATAGCATGGAATTCATTATTATTTTGAACCCATACATGTATTTCAGTTGTTGCAGTGCCGTAGGTAATAGTAATAGTATGGGGTGCTGAACTAATATCAGTATAAAAATCTCCTATATCAACTGTTACTATTCCCTTGTCAATCATTTCCAGCAAATTCTCGTGTTCAAATTCTGTTTTACTGATTAATTTTCCGTTTTCGTCATAGCTTTTGCAGAAGCCTGAAATATAGTATCCTTCAAGGGAGAGTTCTTCGCCTATGTCATAGTAATCACGGGTTTCTTCAGTTTCCATTGATACCCATACTCCGTATTCTTCTGTAGCTGCTTCTGTTGATTCCGCAGCATATGCAGCAAAGCCATAATCTGCGTAACAAGGTGCAAATGCACCTACGCCTGCGTTGACAGCAAGTAAAGCACCTGTCAATGCAGCGATTTTTCTGAGTTTCTTGTGTGTCATAGTATTTACCTCCATTTTGTTTTATTTTCAAGGTATAAATATACCTTAAAGTCTGTTGGCTAAGTTGGCTATGTGCCGTAATTATTATCATACAAGCTGTTCTCTGCCGTATTTTGATTCATGCCATACCGCAGGCTGTTCTAAATATATGATTATTTTCTCTCTGCCCGAATTATCGCCTAACCAATATTCATAGCGTGTAATACCGCTTCCGCCGATAATATCGGGACAATCGCAGATTTCGTTGAATGCTTCAATAAGTCTTTCTGCATATGCCGAATCATATATACCATTTGGTGTGCCGTTTTCTTTGATTATTTTCTCTGCCTGTTTAAATGTAAGGCGGTTTACATCTGCCATTTCGCCGTTGAGAATTGCTCTTTCACGCACCATTGTGCAGATGTTCTGACTCTCATATTCCTCTATTTCTTTCATTCGGATATTATAATATTCCTCATTTTCACCGGGAATATTCCAGTTAATCGGCTGTTCAACATACATATACTTTGGAATTTCAAGCTTTACAAGGTTGATTGACATAACAGCAGCTGCCACCTCGTCATTCCACTTGGCTGCAAACTTGATTTTGCTGTTTTTTACGGAAAATTCTTCGATTTCCAACGCACTTTTTGCTCCTGCACTCTGCTGAATTGCCTTTAATGCAAGCACATTGCTCTTGAAATAGCTGTCGTTGTACTTTGTGAGATACTGCTCAACCTTGTCATCACGGTAAATTTTACCAAGATATTCACGGAGTTCGTCAGTATTTGTAACTACCTCAGAATAACCCGAATTAGTAACACGCCATACATTATCCGTGAAATCGCCAAACGACCAGTCAATTTCAGCTTTTGGCTCTGCCTTTTCGCTTCCGATTACTCTAAAGGCAATGCCGTGCTTTTCAGCGTGTTTCTCGGCTGTTGAACCTGCTTTTCCAATCATTGTAAAATCAGCTATAATAGCATCTGTTGAGCTGTCATACTCGTTACAGATTATAGACTGTGTATTAAAGAATTCACAATCAGGATTTTCAATTGTAATTGTATCAAGGCTTTGACAGCGGAAAAATGCATCATCACCAATATAATTAACGCTTTCGGGCAATGTAACATCTTTCAGCTTAAAACAACACGCAAAAGCACTAAATTCGATAGATTTAACATTATTCCCGATTTCAACAGATTCAAGAGATTCGCAGAAGAAAAATGTTGCGTCCTTAATACACTCAAGATTATTTGAAAGCTTTACAGAAGTAAGATTTGTACAATAGAAGAATGCATTTTCACCGAGAGATGTAACACTATCGGGAATTGTTATTGTTTTTAAGTTTCTGCACTCGCCAAATGCCATTGAATCAATACTGATAACGCTGTCAGGAATTGTTATTGATTCAAGTTTGCTGCAATTGTTAAATGCAAAGCTACCGATACTTGTAACACTATCGGGAATTGTTATTGATTCAACTTCGGTGCAATAATCAAACGCAAAGTCACCAATTCTTGTAATGCCGTTTTCGATAACAATCTCTTTGACAGCTTCGTTTCCGTGCCACATTGGCGATGGTTCAGGACCGTCAACGGCTTCGAAATCCTTCATTGCACCCTTTCCGCTGAATGTGAGCGTACCCTCAGAGTCAAGCGTCCATGTAACATTTGCACCCTCTGCACCGTAATTACCCGATGCAACAACATCAGCTTTTGTAGTTGTCACAGGCTTTGTTGTAGTAGCAGGTTTTGTAGTTGTTGAGTTTGACTTTGCAGTTGTCCTTGATGTCACTTTTTCTTTTGTAGATGAAACGGTTTCGTCAGTCACAGCAGATGTCAATGATTCTGTCGATTCTTCTGTCGGTTGTGTGGTTATGTCAGTAGTTGCAGCAGTTCTTGTTTCTTCTGTTTTTGTTGTGGATTTTTCATTTTCTTCGGTTGGTGATGATACATAATCCGCAACAAGCTGGGATTCCTGTATATTTTCGGGGCCGTCGGGAGTATTTTTCAACGCCTTGTATGCCACAGGAATAACGGCAAGGGCAAAAACAGCAGCCGCAGCAGTTCCGAATATATAACGGAAAACAGGCTTTTTAACAGTTTCAACACCGCTTACAACATCAGCCGCAGCGAAATCTTCCGCTGTATTCAGCTTCTGACGGACTTTTTCGCAGATTGCTTTCTGCTCCGATTTGTCCATATCGGGATATTTTTCGGAGATATTCTCAACAATATTGTCATCTAAATCCGAAAATCTAAATAAATCTTTTTTCATCAGTCATACCTCCTTAGTTATTCACAAAAGCCCTGATTTACAAGGATTTCCTTGATTTTCTTCTCTGCACGCTGAGCTCTTTTCTGTACTGCGGCAGTGGATAAATTAAGGAGTCCCCCGATTTCACGGGCTTTTCTGCGGTAGAAATAGCGGTAAACGATAATTGATGTATCAGGCTCCCCCAATGCCTTGACGGCTTCCCATAGAGCATTATTCAAGGCTTTTTGGTGGGTAGATTGCTCTACATCGGTATTGTCGGGAATGTTCATCATATCGTCATCATTACCGCTGAAATTGTTGTTAAGATGTGATATACGGCGGAAATAATCAATTGCACGACGTTTTGCAATTGTGCCTATGTAGTATTTTGCTTCATCGTCGGAAATGGGGAAATTATCAGGATTTCTGCAAACTTCTAAGAAAACATCGCTGACGCAGTCCTCTATATCCTCACGTGTTGCAACCCCTCCTATTTTATTTATAACTACTGCTTTTACATATGCTCCGAAATTCTCTACAAGCAACTCGAGTTTATCCGTCATATCACCACCTCCTACTATAACAATCGCACTAACTACAAAAAGTGGACATAAATTTTCAAAAAAATTTTTTCTGCGGATTTTAGATTACTTTTATTATAACAGATACGACACAGCCTGTCTATATAATTCACTCATTGTAACAGTTTTGCACAATAAACTTGGCAAAATTTGACAAGTATACTGTGCAAAATGCAGATTTGCAAAGTTTTCTTGGCAAAATCGTTGACAAGTTTACTTGGCTATGATATACTAATCTTGTCAAGAAAACTTGGCAAGATGTTCGGACACATAAAATTATAAATCAAAAAATGATATGGAGGAAAATACTGTGGATAAAGAAATAATTTTAGAAATGAGCAGAAAAGAAAACAGAAACAAGGATATTGCTGAATTAGATGTTGAAAAGAAAGCAAATAATATTGCAGTAATTGTTGGCTCTATTTTTGCACTTATACTTATTTTATGGCAGGCTGTTACAAAAAACGGAGTAAACTATGGTATAGCTGCAATAGTTGAAATAATGTGTGCTGTTTCATCTTGTTATAAATATCTCTGCCTTAAAAGAAAAAAACACCTGCTATTGGCTATATACTTTATTTTGATATCTATTATCTTTACATCGGCAGCTATTATTAGCTTTTATAAATAATGGAGGATATTATCATGGAAAAAGAAAAAATTCTTGAAATGAGCAGAAAAGAAAATAAGGATAAGGATTTATATGTGCTTGAAATAAATAAAAAAGCAAGTGACACAGCATTGGGTGTAATTATTATATTTTATACGCTGCTTTTTGTTCTTAATTTCATTGCAGGAAATGGTTATAGCCTTTTATTATATACGCCTGTTGTAATTTTCAATGCTGTTTTATATACTTTTAAATACAAAAAAACAGAAGAAAATAAAAAGACAAACAAATTTGCTATGATATGCTGGACAATTGCTGCTGCTATTGGTGTTTTCGGTTCTATAGCAGAAATATTTATAAAGTAAAGAGAGGGATATTATTATGGATAAGGAAAAAATTCTTGAAATGAGCAGAAAAGAAAATAAGGACAGAGATATTGTGGCTCAGGAAGCAGAAAAAAAGGCAAATGCAGATTCTGTTATGGTTACTATGATTTTTTCGGCAATCCTCTGGATATGGCAAGTAATAACTAAAAACGGTTCAAATGATAGTATCATAGCGATATGTCAGGTAATGTGTGCTGCTATATCTTTTTCGTATTACTCCACTCTTAAAAGTAAAAAATGCCTGATTTCTGCTTTATGCTTTACTATTTCAGCTATTGTATTTACGGTATCGGCTATTATGGGATTTTACAACTGAGGTGAATAATGGAAGACAGTTTAATTCTGAAAAACCGCCTGAAAGAGATACGCTCCGAGAAAAAAATATCTCAGGCGGAACTTGCGAAAATGGTGGGCGTATCACGAAATACTATAAGTTCCATTGAAACGGGGCAGTTCAGCCCTACGGCAAAGCTGGCACTTATTCTCTGCATTGCCCTTGACAAAAAATTTGAGGATATATTTTATTTTTAAGCTTTCAGCCTTTAGCCGTTAGCCATTAGCTTTGGTACGGTGGATTTGAATAATGCGTAATTATATTGCAAGCCTTTAGCTATTAGCCTTTAGCCTTTAGCTAATTTGGCGGCAGATATATTTCGTATGGGCGAGTTCCTCTTGTCAGCAATTTCGGTACGAAATTCAAATTTTTTGATAATCTCGTGGTAGTCTATTTGACTACCTTTTTTGTGCCAAAATTTTTTATATTTTATGCAACCTTTTGTAAAGTTGAGGTGTATTATTTATGTAGTCGTAATTTTAGTTATATCTTGACATATAAAAATATATATGATATAATATAAAAGCACAATTACATTGATATTATGGCGGTACACCGCTGGAAATGGGGATTTTTATGGAAACAATCACAAAAAATGCAGTCGTTACGGAAAATAACGATTACACACAAACAAAAGGCGAAACAATAAGCAAGCTTTTATGGTGGGTGTTCGGCATCACAGGCGTGAGATTTTTATTCTGTGTATACGAACTAATGGGCGGCTATGTGCCTGTGCCGAATATGGGAAATCAGGCTGTATATCTGCTTATTTCCATATTTTCCACAGTTACTGTTATAATGCTTGGAAAATATCATAAGCTCTATAAAATCGGCGGTATATTTGCCGCAGCAGGCTGTGCTGCAAAGCTTATACTGCCGCTTGTAAAAGCAGCTTTACCGCCTGCGACAAGTTTTCTCGATTTTCTTTCAGAGCCGACACATCCGATATATAAACTGTTTAACTCATTAAGTATAAATATGCCTGTATTTGCATCTATACTTGTGGGTACTGCTCATATGCTTTTTTCAAAGCATATGAATGAGAAAATCAGAAAAGGCTGGGGAATCGCTCTGATAGCCTATGTGGTTATTTATTTCGCATCAAATATTGGTAATACATTACAGTTGATGTTTGACATGAGAGTTTCTTTTATTGTAAACAGAATAATTGAATTATTTGTAATTCCTGCAATATATGCAGTTCAGGTTGTACTTCTGTACTTTATGTCAAAAAAAGCTAAGGAAATTAAATAATTAAAAAGGGGTTTAAAAAAATGAATACGGGTTATTGTGGAAAAAATTGTGAGAAATGTCGTGAGGAAAACAATCACGACTGTGGCGGCTGCAAAGGCGGCAAAGCATTCAGAAAAGGCGATTGCAAAATCGTTGATTGCGTTACATCAAAGAAGTTATGCAGCTGTAATGAATGTTCCGTCAGACGCTCGTGCAGTATGATTCAGAACAACACTAAATTATACGGTCTTGAAAGAGGTAAATCCTCTGAAAATGAGCCTGTTATAAAAAAAGGCAGGGGAAAATGGTTTACTGTGCTGTTTGTTTCAACTTTAATAGATATTATCTGTACTGTCCTCGAACTTGATTTTTTAAAGACAACGCTGGGTATTCCCGATTTTATCAGTATCGGATTTTCAGTTGTCAGTCTGATATTGTTTTTTATTGCCTGCTATTTCCTTTACCAATTCAGCGACGATTTCAAAAAATCGGCAATTTCATGTATAGGTTACTTTGTTTTATCAATCGTATATATAATTATAATAGCAAATGAAACTGATGGAATTATTAAGTTTATTGCTTTTATTCTCTCTACGGTTATACTTATTTTGACGATTATGTACAACTGTTATTTATTCAGCGGTTGTTCCGAGGCTACACGAAATATTGACAGACACTTATCGGAGCAATGGGAAAATCTGAAAAAATATCTCGTTATTTCTATAATATCTCTCATTGGCAGCGGATTTGTTGCCTTACTCGGTATTCCATTGATTATATGGCTTGCTCTTATTGCTGTCCTCATATCTTCTATTGCTATTATTATAGTTAAAATCACATCTCTTGTTCTATCTTACAAAACAATGAAATGCTGTAATGCAATTGATAAAGAATAATTTTAGGCGGTGGGAATTATTTCCTGCCGCCATTTTTAATGCGTAATTATATTGCAAGCCTTTAGCCTTTTTAAAAGCTGTTAGCTGTCAGCCGTTAGCCATTAGCTAATGGGTGCGGCAGAAAAAATTTCCACCGCCCATAATTCTTAATTCTTAATTCTGAATTCTTAATTAACTTGCCGTTCTAT